>JANMYG010000497.1:0-4193 GCA_031381865.1 Betaproteobacteria bacterium
GCCAAGTTCGCCCAGGAGTACGAAATCAAGCATGGCGTCATGGCAGCCGGCGCGGTGTTGTCCGCGGTGCCCGCGATCCTGGTGCTGCTGCTGGCGCAGCGCCACATCGTGCGGGGTCTCACGGCCGGCGCGGTGAAGTAGGGCGCCGCGCCGGGTCGATTTCAGGAAATTTTCGCTTCCCGATGGCCGGTATTAGGGTTGTCCCTAGGTCGAAACTGGCTGGCAGCTTCAACAATGCGTAGGTATTTCATTTCATAGGCAGGCGCGCTGCGCGCCATTCACCACAGGAGAGACAAATGCAAAAGGTGTTGCACATCAACCCCGACAAATGCACAGGCTGCTTGCAATGCGAAATGGCTTGTTCTTTCGAGAACTACGGCACCTTCGCCACGGCCAAGTCGCGCATCAAGGTATTTGACTTTCACCATACCGGCAAGAAGGTGCCGTACACCTGCACCCAGTGCGACGAAGCCTGGTGCCTGCATGCCTGCCCGGTCGAGGCGATCACCATGAACAAGACCACCGGCGCGATGGAGGTCAACGAGGCCACCTGTGTCGGTTGCAAGGTCTGCACCATCGCCTGCCCGTTCGGCACCATCAACTACGTGGAGTCCACCGGCAAGGTCCAGAAGTGCGACCTGTGCGGTGGCGAACCGGCCTGCGCCGACGCCTGCCCGACCGGCGCCATCACCTTCATCGATGCCAACTGGACCGGTCTGGGCAAGATGGCCCAGTGGGCCGACAAGCTTGGCAACCAACCTTCTGCTGCGTAAGGAGAACACTATGTCTTGGGCTGGAAAAATTCTGCGCGTCAACCTGACCACGGGCACGGTCAAATCCGAGCCGCTGAACATGGAGTGGGCGCAGGCCTACATCGGTTCGCGGGGGCTGGGCACCAAGTACCTGGTCGAAGAGGTCGCGGCCACGGTCGACCCGCTGGGCGCCGACAACAAGATCATCTGGGCCACCGGCCCGCTGACCGGCACCATGGCCAGCACCGGCGGGCGCTACACCGTCATCACCAAGAGCCCGCTGACGGGGGCGGTGGCCTGCTCGAATTCGGGCGGTTACTGGGGTGCCGAGTTCAAGATGGCCGGCTGGGACATGCTGATCTTTGAAGGCAAGTCACCCAAGCCGGTATACCTGTACGTCAATGACGACCAGGTCGAGCTGCGTGACGCCGCCCACCTGTGGGGCAAGAGCATCTGGGAAACGGAAGAGATGCTCAAGAAGGGCCTGCAGGACCCGCTCACACGCGTGTCGAGCATCGGCAAGGCGGGCGAGAACGGCGTGTTGTACGCCAGCGTCGTGAATGACCTGCACCGTGCCGCCGGCCGCTCAGGCGTGGGCACCGTGATGGGCAGCAAGAACCTCAAGGCGATCGCGGTGCGCGGCACCAAGGGCGTGGGCAACATCCGGGATCCCAAGGCCTTCATGAAGGCCGTCGCCGCCGGCAAGAAGGTGCTGGCGGAAAACGGCGTCACCGGCCAGGGCCTGCCCGCATACGGCACCCAGGTGCTGATGAACGTGATCAACGAAACCGGTGCCCTGCCCACGCGCAACCACCGCGACAACCAGTTCGAAGGCGCCAAGGACATCTCGGCCGAAGCCATGGCCACCCCGCGCAAGAGCGACGGCAAGAAACACCTGGTCACCAACCAGGCGTGTTTTGGCTGCACCATTGCGTGTGGGCGCATCAGCAAGATGGACGAGAACCATTTCACCATCGTCAACAAGCCGCAGTACCGCGGTGCCAATGGCGGCCTCGAATACGAAGCCGCCTGGGCCCTGGGTGCGGCCAACGGCGTGAACGACCTCGAAGCACTGCAGTACGCCAACATGTTGTGCAACGAAGAGGGCATCGACCCGATCAGCTTCGGCACCACCGTCGGCGCGGTAATGGAACTGTATGACATGGGTGTGCTTACCAAGGAGCAGATCGGCGTCGAGGCCAAGTTCGGCTCGGCCCAGGCGCTGGCTTTCCTGACCGAGGAAACGGTGAATGGCCGCGGCTTCGGCAAGGAGATCGGCCAGGGCTCCAAGCGCCTGACCGCCAAGTACGGCCACCCGGAACTCAGCATGAGCTCCAAGGGCCAGGAGTTCCCGGCCTACGACGGGCGCGCGATCCAGGGCATGGGTCTGGCGTATGCCACCAGCAACCGGGGTGGCTGCCACTTGCGTGGTTACACGGTTGCGTCTGAAGTGCTGGGTATTCCAGTCAAGACCGATCCGCTCGAGCATGAAGGCAAGCCCGACCTGGTCAAGGCATTCCAGGATGCGACTGCCGCGTTCGACTCCTCCGGCCTGTGCATCTTCACCACCTTCGCCTGGGGCCTGCAGGACCTGGCGCCGCAAATGGCCGCGGCCTGTGGCGAGCAGTACACGACCGAAGAATTGGCGAAGATCGGCGAGCGCATCTGGAACATGGAGCGCGAGTTCAACAACCGCGCCGGTTTCACCGAGAAGGACGACACCCTGCCCAAGCGCCTGCTGACCGAAGCCTGCAAGACCGGTCCGGCCAAAGGCAAGGTCAGCATGCTGGCCGAGATGCTGCCCAAGTACTACGAGGCGCGTGGCTGGGACCCCCAGGGCCGTCCGACCGCCGCGACCAAGGCGCGCCTGGGGCTCTGACACCCGTCGCAGGCCACTGGAAAAGCGGCTCGCGAGGGCCGCTTTTTTGATTTTTTGGAGACCCATATGCACCACGTCATCCTTGGCGCCGGCCCGGCCGGAGTGATCGCCGCCGAGACACTGCGCAAACACGCGCCCGCCGACACCATCACCATGGTCGGCGACGAGAGCGAACCGCCGTATTCGCGCATGGCCATTCCCTACCTCCTGATGGGCAATGTGGGTGAACGCGGCACCTACCTGCGCAAGGGCCTGACCCATTTCGACGACCTGAAGATAAAAATGGTCCATGCCCGGGCCAGCGCCCTGGACTCGGCCGCGAAGACCGTCACTCTCGACAACGGCAGCACGCTCACGTTCGACCGGCTGCTGATCGCGACCGGCTCGCACCCGATACGTCCGCCGATTCCCGGCATGGACCTGCCCGGCATCCACCCCTGCTGGACCATGGAGGACGCGCGCGCGATCCAGAAACTCGCCACCAAGGGCGCGCGGGTGCTGCAGATGGGCGCCGGCTTCATCGGTTGCATCATCATGGAAGCGCTGGCCGCGCGCGGCGTGAAATTGAGCGTGGTCGAGATGGGCGACCGCATGGTGCCGCGCATGATGGGCCCCACGGCCGGCGGCATGATCAAGGACTGGTGCGCCGCCAAGGGCGTGCAGGTGTTCACCGGCACGCGCGTCGAGGCAATAGAAAAAGGCACGGGCGATGCGGCCCTGAAGGTCAAGCTGTCCAATGGCCAGAGCATGGACGTCGACCTGGTGATCAGCGCCACCGGCGTCCGGCCGGCGATCGGCTTCCTGGAAAAGTCGGGCGTCAAGTGCCTGCTGGGCGTGCTCACCGACGAACACCTGCAGACCAATGTGCCGGGCATCTACGCCGCCGGCGACTGCGCCGAGGCCTTCGACAAGGTCAGCAACAAGACCATCGTCAGTGCGATCCAGCCCAACGCCGCCGAGCAGGCGCGCGTGGCAGCCCTCAACATGCTCGGCCGGCGCACGGCGCTCAAAGGCGTCACGCAGATCAACGTGCTCGACACGCTGGGCATGGTGTCGACCAGTTTTGGCGAGTGGCAGGGCGTGCCGGGAGGCGAACATGTGGAGCTGACCGACAGTGCCGGCGGCCGGCACCTGAGCCTGCAGTTCAAGGACGACGTGCTGGTGGGCTGCAACAGCGTCGGTTGGACCGACCATGTGGGCGTCATGCGCGGACTGGTCGAAGGCCAGATCCACCTGGGCGCATGGAAAGACACGCTCAAGGCCGACCCGACCAGACTCATGGATGCCTACCTGGCCAGCGCGCAAGGGCAGGGCGGCTGGAACGGCGCACAGGACGCGCGGCGCCGATAAACTAGCCCGATGAAGATCACGCTCAAACTGTTCGCCTCGCTGACCGATTACCTGCCGCCGGAGAACAAGTACACCAACATGGTGGAACTGGAGGTCGCACCCGACGCCAGCATCATGCAGATCATCACGCCGCTGGCGCTGCCCGCCAAGATGGTGCATCTGGTGCTGGTCAACGGAAAATATGTGGAGCCGGAACAGCGCCTGACCCAGAC
>JANMYG010000093.1:0-9484 GCA_031381865.1 Betaproteobacteria bacterium
CAGGCCGACCTGCGTGGTCCGGTGGCGCTAGTGTTGGGCGCCGAAGGGGCCGGCATGCGCCAACTCACCTCGAAGACCTGTGATGAACTGGTGTCGATCCCGATGCGTGGCGCGGTGGAAAGCCTCAACGTGTCAGTGGCCAGCGGCATCTGCCTCTACGAGGCGGTGCGCCAGCGCAGCTGAGCCAGCCCGGACAACCGCGTCCAGCGCTGCGAGGACGCGCCGGCCGCGCCGGTTCAGGCAGCGGGCGACCGCGTTGTCTCCCCTGGCGCTGTTGCCGGCGTCGGCGGGCTGCCGGTACGTGCCGCTACGAAAACCGGGTGCGCGCGCGCAGTGGCTGAAGACGACCACGCCATGGCGCAAAAGCGGAGCTGCCTGCGGGCCCGAGCGGCCAAGGGACCGGTAGGCCAGGGGATTCCTTCGCGTCCGTGCGTCGATGCGTCTACACCAGGTCCAGGGCGCCCAGCACGGCGCCAGCGCCCAGCAGCCACAACAGGTGGATTTTGGTGCGCCACACAAGTAGCGTGGTCGCGCCGGTCAGCAACCACAACGGCCAGTCGCGCGCCGGGTCGCCATGCGCGGCGCTGAGCAGCCAGCCGGTCGCAACCAGCAGCGCGACCACGATCGGCGCCATCGCCTGCTTGAAAGCCCGCACCATGCGCAGCTCCCGGTTCTGGTGGGCCCAGCGGGTCGCCAGGTAGGTGAGGGTGGTGCTTGGCAGCAGGATGCCGAGCATGGTGACCGTCATGCCCAGCAGCGCGCTTGGGTAGCCGCCGGCATTGAGGCCGACGTTCCAACCCATCAACGCGACAAAAAGCACGTTGGGCCCCGGCGCCGCCTGGGCCAGCGCAATGCTCGAGGTGAATTGCGCGTCGGTCAGCCACATCCGCTCGCCGACCAGGTAGCGGTGCATGTCGGGCACAGTGGTGATGGCGCCGCCGACCGCCAACAGCGACAGTGCCGCGTAATGGAGCAGCAGCTGCAGCCAGTCGGCGCGGGTCAGGTCGAGGGTCATCGCGGTCCGGGCGCCGCAGCTTCGGCGCGCTGGTTGCCAAGCCGCCGCCAGGCCCACACGGTGGTGACGGCGCCCAGGCCAAGCAGTACCCAGACCAGCGGTACACGCAGCACGGCAATCGCGACGAACGTGGCCACGGCCGCCAGCAGGCACACCACCATACCCATCACGTTGTCCACGAGCGCCGCGGCAAGCTTGAGTCCGGTGGCCGAGATCAGGCCGGCGGCGACTGCTCCCATGCCGCGCAACGCGCCTTGCGCGGTGGGCGCCTCCGCAACGCCGGAGAACAGAGCCGCCAGCAGCAGCACACCGAGCAGTGGAAACGTCAACATGCCGGCGACCGCGACCGCGGCGCCGCGCAGGCCGAAATAACGGTCGCCCAGCATCAGCGACAGGTTCACGACGTTGGGCCCGGGCAAGACCTGCGCCACCGCCCAGTCCTCGACGAATTCCTCCTGCGTGAGCCAGCGTTTGCGTTCCACCAGTTCACGCTGGACGACCGCCAGCACGCCGCCGAAGCCTTGCAGGGCCAGCCCGGTAAAAGACCAGAACAGGTCGCTGAGCGATTCGGGCCGGGCGCGGGGGGCCGGCACAGGCGCAGCTTCAGGATCGGGCATGCGGGAATTATCGTCGCGCGGGGACGCAAACGCGTCGGGTCGCGAGCCACAAGCCAAGGGCGATCATGGCAATCGCGCCAGCAGTCCATCGGTCCAGCGCCTCGCCCAGCACCACCTGTCCGAGTGCCGCTGCGGTCACCGGGTTGAGCGCCAGGAACACCGTCACGCGTGTCGGCGACTCGTGCTTGAGCGCGTACAGCCACAACAGGTAACCGACCGCGCTGGACACACCAACAAAGATGACCACGCGCCAGGCGCGGTCGGTGAGCGTGGCCAGTCGCGCCGGCCAGGCCTCCGGCCATGCGGCCAGGGCCAGGAACACCACCGAGGCCAGCATGGCAAAACCGGACACCTGCAGGGTCGGATAACGCTGCAGGTAGGGCCGGTACAACACGCTGCACAACGCACCGACGAAGGCACTGGCCAGGATGGCGATTTCGCCGCGCCAGTGACCAACGCCGCCCTGGTGGAGGCCGGGCCACAACGCCAGGGCGACCCCGCCAATGGAGGCGACCACGCCACCCAGCAGCCCGGGCGTGATGCGCTCGCGCCCGAGCGCCGCCGACAGCAGCAGCGTGAGCAGCGGAAACAGGCTGAATACCAGCGCCGCCCTGGCGGCACTGACGTATAACAATCCGAAGTTCAGTGCGGCGATCAGGACGCCGAACTGGCCGATGCCGAGCAGGGCCATCATGAGCCAGTCCAGCCAGGCCACGGCGGGTCGTGGCGGCAGCCCCGCGGCGATCGGCCTTGGCCACCACGCGCGCAGCACGGATGGGACCAGAAACGGCAACAGGCAGGCCACGGCGATGGCATAACGCAGCATCGCCAGCGTCAGCGGCGGGACCTCAGCCAAGACGAAACGCGATGCAACTGTCGCCGCGCCCACCTGCATGCCGGTGGCAGCGGCGGCGAGCAGGGCCAGGTTCAAAGCCGGAGTTCCCAGGTTTCGCCCACCAGGTCGTGCCCGAAACCACGGTAGGGCTCGCTATTGACCAGTTGGAACCCGCGCCGGGCGTAGATGCCGCGCGCCGCATGCAGGCCACTGTTGGTCCACAACACCATCTTGCGGTAGCCGCCCTCGCGCGCGAATGCAATACATTCATCGGTCAGGCGCGCGCCCAGTCCGATGCCGCGCGCCTGGGGCGTCAGGATCAGCATGCGCAACTGCGCCACGGTTTTCGACTTGCGCACGACAAAAGCCGCGCCGGCCTTTTCGCCATCCACTTCGGCGATCCAGCACCGGTCCCAGCCGTTCTGGTGGCGGCGAATGTAGCGTGCCACGATGTCGGCCACGAGTGCCTCGAATTCGGCGTTCCAGCCGTATTCGCGGGCATAGACCTCGCCGTGCTGCTGGACCACCCAGCCCATGTCGCCGGGCGCCGGGTCGCGCAGCAGCACCTGCCGGGTATGCGCAACCGTCGACGCGGCGTCCATGCCGTGCTGCGGTGCTACTCGCCCGGGGCGGCCTCGGGGCCGGCGGTCGAATCACCGGCTTCCTCTGGCAGTTGTCCCGAGACCTCGGCGACCAGGTTGTCGACCCGGTCCAGCCACGTCGCGAACACGGGTGGAAACTCCTCGCCGGCTTGCGCGCGCCAGCGACGCCTGGCTTCGCGCGCGAGCGTACGCAGCTGCCAGATGGCCTCCTGCGTCATGAGCGTCAATTCGGTTTGCAGGTTGTCGTCCAGCGCCGCGCTGCCAAGCTGGTCGAGTTGTTCCGGCACGGCGCCGACGCCGGCCAGGACGCGGCGCATCTGCGCCGAGCGGCCGGCAACCAGGTCGAGCGCCTGCCGCCGCGCAGGGCCCAAGCTAAGCGCGTCGGGCATCTCCAGCGGCCATTGGCACAACAGGGCATCGATCTCGCGCAGCGATGTTATCGGGTCCTGCAGCAGCCTGATCTCCGCGCTCATGACGTCGAGTTCGGGCCGCAGAAGGGCCATCACCTGCGTTGCCATGGCGCTGTCGTAGCGGCCAATGGTCATGCGCAGCAGTACGGACAGGCGAAGTTCCGGCGCGCTGCGGCCCGGCGCGAACATCGATGCCACGGCCTGCGACAGCGACAGGATGCGGCCCAGCGCGCTGATCGCGTCGCCGGTGAGATTGCGCGGATAACCCGAGCCGTCCAGGCATTCGTGGTGTTCACCCACGGCCCGCACCACTTCCCTGGAGTACTGGTGGTGCCGATCGACCAGCGCGGTGGACAGCAGCGGATGCGAATACAGCTGCCGGCGCTGCTCGCGATTGAGCCGGCGCTCGGGCTGCAGCAGCAACGGATCCACATGCAGCATGCCGACATCGTGCAGCAGACCCGCGGCGGCCGCCATGCCGAGATCGAAACGCAATACCGCGGCGGTCTTCGCAAGCCATGCAGTGGTGAGAGCGGTGCGCACCAGGTGCAGGTAGATTTCCGGACGCAAGTCGTGCGCCACGGTGAGCTGCAACGCAACGGCGTCGGGCAACGGTACCGTTTCGACGACGTTGAGGAGCAACTTTCGCGCCTTGTCGTCGTTGGCCATGCGCCCGAAGAAGGGTGTGTCGCGCATGATCACATCGGCCGACTGCCTGAGCGTTTCCCCGCTCACGCACGTGTCGCTGGTGACCGAGTCTTCCAGTGGCGCGGACAACTTGTGCTCCATCAGCCGCTCGTACAGGCGCATGTTGATCGCCACCCCCTTGTCGACGATCTTCACCCCGTGGGCGTTGAAGATCGCCTGGCTGGAGATCACGTCATGGGTTTCGCCGAGCTCGGCGACGGCCTTGGCAAAGTGCTGCTGATCGGACGCGGAATCTTTCATGGGCCGGCTTGCGATGGATGGGGCAAGCATATCGCAGGCCGGTGCGCCCGGGAAACCGGGTCCTCTATCATGTGGTCCGATGAGTGCATCCACCATTTCCGTGCACCCGGCGGCCGGCACAGCAGGCGCGCCCGACAAGCGTGCCCTGCGCGTTGCGCTGGGCCAGTTCGCCACCGGTGTGACGGTCGTGACGACGCGCTCCGCCGGCGGCGAGTTCGTCGGGCTGACCGTGAATTCCTTCAGTGCGCTGTCGCTCGACCCGCCACTGATCATCTGGTCGCTGCGCCTGGGTTCGTCCAGCCTGGCGGCATTCCAGGGCAATGCGCGTTTCGTCGTCAACGTGCTGACCGAAGCACAGGTCGAGACCTCGCGCCTGTTCGCGTCCGGCGCGCCCGACAAGTTCAGTCGCGTGGCGCACGCGGAGAACGAGCACGGCATGCCGTACCTGCATGGCGCCGCCGCGTGGTTCGAATGCTGCAAGTTGTCGCACCAGACCGCCGGTGACCATTGCCTGTTCATCGCCGATGTCGAGCGGTTCACCAGTTCGGAAGCCGCGCCGCTGCTGTTCCACGCCGGCGCCTACTTCACGCTTGGCTCGCGCCTCTAGGAACCCGTCCCCATGCTGCAGCAACGCATCGAAGCCAAATGGATCGACTGTTTCGCCCAGACCTTCGCGTTGTGCGGCGTCAAGGCCGGCGAGGACGCGGCGATCCTGTCCGAAACCCAGTCCCGGCCGGTCAATGTCCAGCTGGCGGAGCTGGCGCTGCTGCGCCTGGGCGCGCGCGTGTTCCATCTGGTGCTCGCGACGCCGGGTCTGCGCGCGCCGGTGCCGGTGCGCTCAACCGGCGCGTCGGACGCGATCGCCGGACTGGCGCCGGTGGTGCAGGCACTCGCGAGTGCCGGTTTCGTGGCCGACCTGACGGTCGAGGGACTGCTGCACGCGGCCGAATTGCCGCGCATCCTGGCCGGTGGCGCGCGCGTGCTGATGGTGTCGAACGAACATCCCGAAGTGCTCGAACGCACCATGCCGGATGCGGCCCTGGAGCCGAAGGTCAAGGCCGGCATGAGGCTGCTGCGCAACGCACGTTCGATGCACGTCACTTCCGCGGCGGGCACCGACCTGCACATCGGCCTCGAGGGTGCGCGGGTTGGCGGCGGCTGGGGTTACACGGCCAGGCCCGGCACCATTTCGCACTGGCCGGGCGGCCTGTGCCTGGTCTTTCCCGGCCCCGGCGCGGTCAACGGCACCCTGGTGATGAATGAAGGCGACGTCAACCTCACGTTCAAGCGCTATCTGGAGAAACCGGTGGTGATGGCGGTCGAGCACGACTTCGTCACCGACATCCGCGGCCACCATCTTGACGCCGAGTTGATGCGCGAATATTTTGCCGCCTGGGGCGACCGCGAGGCCTACGCCGTGTCGCATGTCGGCTGGGGAATGAACCCGCGCGCGCGCTGGGAAGCGATGGCGTTCTACGACAAGAACGACTTCAACGGGACCGAGTTGCGCGCCTTCGCAGGCAATTTCCTTTACTCGACCGGCGCCAACGAAGTCGCGGGGCGCCACACCCTTGGCCATTTCGATCTGCCGCTCAGGCTCTGCACGGTGGCGCTCGACGGGCAGACGATCGTGCAGGCGGGGCAACTGTGCGCCGATCTGGCATGAGGCCCCAGCCATGATGAACCCCGCGCCACTGCCATCTGCGCTGGACCTGGGGCAGGGCGACACCGCGGTGTTCCTGCTGCATGGTGTAGGCGGCGGCAAGCGGGTCTGGGCGGGAAACATGCCGGCCCTGTGCGCGGCCGGTTACCGGGCGGTCGCCTGGGACATGCCCGGTTATGGCGACTCGGCCGGCGTCGAACCCTACACCACCGAGGCGCTGGCGCGCGCACTCGAACGCCTGCTCGACCAGGTCGGGGCGCGGCGCAACGTGCTGCTGGGGCACAGCATGGGTGGCATGGTGGCGCAGGAAGCGGTGGCGCTGTTCCCGCACAAGGTGCAGGCGCTGGTCCTGTCCGGCACCTCGGCTTCTTTCGGACCGGCGGCAGGGGCCTGGCAGCAGCAATTCCTGCAAGGCCGGTTTGCGCCGCTGGATGCCGGGCTCGACATGGCCGGCCTGGCCGCGCAGCTGGTACCGGGCATGACCGCGCCGCATGCCAGTGCAAAGACGCGCGCCGCCGCGGTGGCGGTGATGGCCGGTGTGCCGCAGGCCAGCTACCGTGCGGCCCTGCGCGCGATCGTGTCGTTCAACCGGCTCGAGAACCTGGAGCGCATCCGCGTGCCGACCCTGTGCCTGGCGGGCGAACACGACCGCAATGCCACGCCGGCCGTGGTGCGCAAGCTCAGCCAGCGTATCGCGCTGGCCGAGTACCAATGCCTGCCCGACGTCGGCCACCTTGCCAACATGGAATGCCCGCAGGCTTTCAACGACGCCGTGCTCGCGTTCCTGCACCACCATCTGCCTGTTTGAGGAGACGTTTCCATGTCCGCCGTCCCGTTCACCACCGGTGGGTCCTCGCGCTACATCGCACCCTCGATCGCGGGCGACTACTGTGAGCCGACAGCCATGCAGAAAGAGCTGCTGGCGATCGCGTCCGAGCTTGGGCGCACCCGGTTCGCGCCGCGCGCCGAACAGATCGACCGCGACGCGGTGTTCCCGTTCGAGAACTATGCCGACATGCGCCGCGCCGGCCTGCTGCGCATCTGCGTGCCCGAACAATACGGCGGTTGGGGCGCCGATTTTGCGACCTACGTGATGACCGCGGCCGAGATCGGGCGCCACTGCGGCGCCACCGCGCTGACGCTCAACATGCACGTGAGCTCGACCATGTGGACCGGTTTCATCGCCGACGACCTGGACATGACGGCCGAGCAGCGCGCCAGCCACGAGACCCACCGCGCCATGCATTACCGGCGCATCGTCGACCAGGGCAAGATCTACTCGCAACCGTTCTCCGAAGGTGGTGCGGCCGCGGCCGGCAAGGCGCCGTTCGGCACTCTGGCGCACAAGGTCGAAGGCGGGTATGTGGTCAACGGCAAGAAGATATTTGCCTCGCTGGCCGGCGCGGCGGACTACTACGGCATCCTGTGCACGCTCGACATACCGGGCGCCACCCAGCGCGATTCCCTGTATCTGGCGGTCGACCGCGACCTGCCCGGTGTCACCGTGAGCGGCGAATGGGACCCGCTGGGCATGCGCGGCACGGTGTCGCGCAACCTGCTGTTCAAGGACGTGTTCGTGCCCGAGGCCGAACGCCTGATGCCCGAGGGCCTGTACGCCCAAGCCGCGACCCGCTGGCCGCACATGTTCGCCACCCTGTCGCCGACCTACATGGGCATCGCGCAGGCGGCCTACGATTTCACGGTGCAATACCTGCGCGCCGAAGTGCCGAACACCCCGCCGGTGAAACGGCGCATGTACCCGACCAAGCAGATCGCGGTGGCCGAAATGAAGGTCAAGCTCGAACAGACGCGCGCGCTGTTCCTGCAGAACGCCCGCGCCGCCCGCGTCGACCCGTCCAAGGAGATCCGGCTCGGCCTGTACGCCGCGCACTACACGATCATGGAAAACGCCAACGACATCTGTCGCCTTGCAGTGCGCACCTGCGGCGGACAGTCGATGCTCAAGTCGCTCCCGCTGGAGCGAATGTACCGTGATTCGCGCTGCGGCTCGCTGATGTTGCCCTGGACCGCCGAACTGTGCCTCGACCGCCTGGGGCGCGAATGCCTGTACGAAGCCGGTGAACACGACGAGCAGGACGCGTTGTAGGGCCCGGACGGCGAGCCATCGGCCCCGGTGCCACTGCCATGAACCTGTCGCGCATCATCGAGCGCCACGCGGCATTCGCACCCGGTCAGGTGGCGCTGCATTTCGAGGGCGCGGGCATCACCTACCCGCAGTTGTGGCAGCGGGTGGAACAAGCCACTGCCGTCTTGTTGGCCGCCGGCGTGCGGCCCGGAGACCGGGTGGCCTGGCTTGGCCTGAACGACCCGTCCATGCTGGTGCTGTTGTTTGGCCTGGCGCGCATCGGGGCGATTCTGCTTCCCCTGAACTACCGGCTGGCCGCGGCCGAACACGCGGAGATCCTGGCGCATGCGGGCGCCACCGTGCTGGTGGCGGACGAGGCGCATGCCCTGGCAGCCCAATCACTGTGTGCGGCGCGCGGCTCAAAACCGATTCCGACCAGCGCCCTGCAGTCGCCATCGGCCGCGTCGGCGCATTCCGCCTTGCAGGGCCACGACGACGCGCCGCTGCTGCTGGTCTACACCTCGGGCACCTCCGGCAAACCCAAGGGGGCATTGCACCGACAGGCCGCCCTGTTATGGAACTGCATCAACGCCACCCACGCCAACGAATTGACCGCGGCCGACCATGTGCTGACGGCATTGCCGCTGTTTCACGTGGGCGGGCTGTGCATACAGACGCTGCCCGCGCTGCATGCCGGCGCCACGGTGACGTTGCACCGCCGGTTCGAGGCCTCGACCTGGTTGGGCGATGTGGTGCGGCGCCGGCCCAGCCTGTCGGTGATGGTTCCGGCAACCCTGCGCGCGGTGCTGGCCCATGCCGATTTCGCGTCCACCGACCTGTCGTCGCTCAAGCTGCTGGTGGCCGGGTCTTCGGTGGTGCCGCTTTCGCTGATCGAGGCCTTTCATGCGCGCGGCGTGCCGGTCGGCCAGGTGTATGGCGCCACCGAAACCGGCCCGGTCTCGATCTACCTGCGTCGTGACCAAGCCATGCGCCACCCCGGTTGCGCCGGACAGGCCGGCCTGCATGTGGAGGTGCGGCTGGTCGGCTCCGATGGTCAGCCGGTGGCCGCGGGTGAAGTGGGAGAAGTCTGGATTCGCGGCCCGGCCGTCATGTCGGGTTACTGGCAGGATGACGACAACCCGGCGTTCCGGGACGGATGGTTTCACGGCGGCGACCTGGCGCGCGTCGATGCGGCGGGTCGTTACTGGGTCGTGGGCCGTTCCATTGACATGCTCATCTCCGGCGGGGAGAACATCTACCCGGCCGAGATCGAAAACATCCTGGCCGGCTGCGCCGAGATCGAAGATG
>JANMYG010000099.1:0-4867 GCA_031381865.1 Betaproteobacteria bacterium
GGTCGGCGTCGTAGAGCAGCACGCCGAGATAACGGATGCGGCCGACGCAGGTTTCGCTGCACACCGTGGGCTGGCCGCTTTCGATGCGCGGGTAGCAGAAGGTGCACTTCTCGGCCTTGCCGCTCTTCCAGTTGTAGTAGATCTTCTTGTAGGGGCAGCCCGACACGCACATGCGCCAGCCGCGGCACTTGTCCTGGTCGATCAGCACGATGCCGTCTTCCTCGCGCTTGTAGATCGAGCCCGACGGGCAACTCGCCACGCAGGCCGGGTTCAGGCAGTGCTCGCACAGCCTGGGCAGGTACATCATGAAGGTGTTTTCGAACTGGCCGTAGATGTCCTTCTGGATGTCGTCGAAGTTCTTGTCCTTGCTGCGCTTGGAGAACTCGCCGCCCAGGATTTCCTCCCAGTTCGGGCCCCAGACGATCTTGTCCATTTGTTTGCCGGTGATCAGGCTGCGCGGGCGCGCGGTGGGCGTGGCCTTCATCTCGGGTGCCGACTGCAGGTGCGCGTAGTCGAAGGTGAAGGGCTCGTAGTAGTCGTCGATCTCGGGCAGGTTCGGGTTGGCGAAGATGCGCATCAGCAGCTTCCACTTGGCACCCTGGCGCGGCTCGATGGCGCCGTTGGTCTTGCGCACCCAGCCGCCGTTCCACTTGTCCTGGTTTTCCCATTCCTTGGGGTACCCGATGCCGGGCTTGGTCTCGACGTTGTTGAACCAGGCGTATTCCATGCCGGGCCGGCTGGTCCAGACGTTCTTGCAGGTGACCGAGCAGGTGTGGCAGCCGATGCACTTGTCCAGGTTCAGCACCATGCCGATTTGCGCGCGTATTTTCATGCTGCCTCCTGCCGAGCCGCCTCAAAGGAGGCAAGCGCCCCCTCGGGGGGCAGTGAATACACGAAGTGATGAGCGTGGGGGTTCATGCATTTTCTCCTTGGCTCTGGGTGACGACCACCAGCTCTTCGCCGACCGGCGTGTCGAGCCAGTCGACCTTGACCATCTTGCGCACCACCACGAATTCGTCGCGGTTGGTGCCGATGGTCCCGTAGTAGTTGAAGCCGTAGCTGAACTGCGCGTAGCCGCCGATCATGTGCGTGGGCTTTAGCACGATGCGCGTCACCGAGTTGTGGATGCCGCCGCGTGCGCCGGTGATCTCCGAGCCCGGTGTGTTGACGATCTTTTCCTGCGCGTGGTACATCATGATCATGCCCGGGTTGACGCGCTGGCTCACCACCGCGCGCGCCGCGATCGCGCCATTGATGTTGAACAGCTCGACCCAGTCGTTGTCGACGATGCCGGCCTGTTTCGCGTCGTCCTCGCTCAGCCAGACGCAGGGGCCGCCGCGGCTCAGCGTGAGCATCAGCAGGTTGTCGGTGTAGGTCGAGTGGATGCCCCATTTCTGGTGCGGCGTGATGAAGTTGAGCAGGATCTCGGTGTTGCCGTTGGAGCGGATGCCGTGGATGCCGGCGGTGGTCTTGAGGTCCACCGGCGGGCGGTAACTCGAGAAGCCTTCGCCGAACGCGATCATCCAGGGATGGTCCATGTAGAACTGCTGGCGCCCGGTCAGGGTGCGCCAGGGGATCATCTCGTGCACATTGGTGTAACCGGCGTTGTACGAGACGGTCTCGCTCTCGATGCCGCTCCAGGTCGGGCTGGAGATGATCTTGCGCGGCTGCGCCTGGATGTCGCGAAAGCGGATCTTCTCGTCCTCGCGGTGGATCGCCAGGTGCGTATGGTCGCGGCCCGTGATCTTGCTCAGTGCTGCCCAGGCCTTGACCGCCACATGGCCGTTGGTCTCGGGCGCCAGCATCAGCACCACCTCGGCGGCATCGATGTCGCTCTCGATCTTCGGCATGCCGCGGGTCACGCCTTCGGCGCTCACCAGGCCGCTGAGTTCGCCCAGCTGTCGCACCTCGGTCTGGGTGTTCCAGCCGATGCCCTTGCCGCCGTTGCCGAGCTTGTTCATCAATGGACCCAGGGCCGTGAAGCGCTTGAACACGTTCGGGTAGTCGCGCTCGACCACGGCGATCTGCGGCGCGGTCTTGCCCGGGATCAGCTCGCACTCGCCGCGTTTCCAGTCTTTCACGTCGAAGGGCTGGGCCAGCTCGGCCGGCGTGTCGTGCATCAGCGGCGTCAGCACCAGCTCCCTTTCCACGCCGAGGTGGCCGACGCAGATTTCGCTGAATTTCTTGGCGAAACCCTTGTAGATCTCCCAGTCGCTGCGCGACTGCCAGGCCGGGTCCACCGCGGTCGACAGCGGATGGATGAAGGGGTGCATGTCGCTGGTGTTGAGGTCGTTCTTCTCGTACCAGGTGGCGGTCGGCAACACGATGTCGGAATACAGGCAGGTGGTGCTCATGCGGAAGTCGAGCGTGACCAGCAGGTCGAGCTTGCCTTCGGGCGCCTGGTCGTGCCAGACCACTTCGGTGGGTTTCGCATCTTCCTTGCCGAGGTCCTTGCCCTGTACGCCATTGCTGGTGCCCAGCAGATGCTTGAGGAAATACTCGTGGCCCTTGCCGCTGGAGCCCAGCAGGTTCGAGCGCCAGATGAACATGTTGCGCGGCCAGTTGGCGGGGTGGTCGGGGTCGGTGCAACTCATCTTGAGTGAGCCGTCCTTGAGCGCCCGGACAGCGTAGTCCCTGGGCTCCATGCCGGCGCTGGCCGCGTCGCGCACCACCTGCAGCGGGTTGGTCTGCAGTTGCGGCGCCGACGGCAGCCAGCCCATGCGTTCGGCGCGCACGTTGTAGTCGATCATGCTGCCGGCATACATCTTCTTGTCGGCCAGCGGCGAGATGACTTCCTCCATGCCCAGCTTCTCGTAACGCCACTGGTCGGTGTGGGCGTAGAAGAAACTGGTGCTGTTCATCTGGCGCGGCGGGCGGATCCAGTCGAGCGCGAACGCCAGCGCGGTCCAGCCGGTCTGCGGGCGCAGCTTCTCCTGGCCCACGTAATGCGCCCAGCCGCCGCCGCTCTGGCCGATGCAGCCGCACATCATCAGCATGTTGATGACGCCGCGGTAGTTCATGTCGCTGTGGTACCAGTGGTTCATGGCCGCGCCGATGATGACCATCGACTTGCCGTGCGTCTTGTCGGCGTTTTCGGCAAACTGGCGCGCCACCGTGATGAGTTGCGCGCGCGGCGTGCCGGTGATGCGTTCCTGCCAGGCCGGTGTGTAGGGCGTGTCGTCGTCGAAGCTGGACGCGGCCATCTCGCCGGGCAGGCCGCGCGCCACGCCGTAGTTGGCGACCTGCAGGTCGAACACCGTGGCCACCAGGGCCTCGCGCTGCTCGCCGGCCTTGCCCAGCGCGATGCGTTTGACCGGCACCGTGCGCACCAGCACGTCGTTGCTGCTGTCGCCGCTGGTGTTGTTGGGGAAATGCGGCGTGACGATGCCGCCGAAATACGGAAATCCCACCCTGGCCGTTTCCGCGCTGGGCGACTCGCCCTCAAGCACCGACAGCTTGAGTTTCACTTCGGCGCCGTGGCGCGCTTCCTTGGCCTCCAGGTTCCATTGCCCCTCGTCGGACCGGCCGTCCGGGCCCCAGCGAAATCCGATGGCGCCATTGGGCAGCACGACCTTGCCCGACACGTCGAACGCCACGGTCTTCCATTCGGGGTTGTTGGCCTGGCCCAGTTTGCCGTTGAAGTCGGACGCCCGCACATAACGGTCGGGCACCATCACGGTCTCGCCGCCGGGCAACTGGTGCTCCTTGAGCATCACCAGCATCGGCATGTCGGTGTAACGGCGCACATAGTCGTCGAAGTAGGCGCTGCGCTGTTTCCCGCCATCGGGGAAATAGAACTCCTTGAGGATCACATGCCCCATGGCCATGGCCACGGCGGCGTCGGTGCCCTGCTTGGGATGCATCCAGATGTCGGCCAGCTTGGCGACCTCGGAGTAATCGGGCGTGACGGCCACCGTCTTGGCGCCCTTGTAGCGCACCTCGGTGAAGAAGTGCGCGTCGGGGGTGCGGGTCTGCGGTACGTTCGAACCCCAGGCGATGATGACGCTCGAGTTGTACCAGTCGGCCGATTCCGGCACGTCGGTTTGTTCGCCCCACACCTGCGGGCTGCTCGGAGGCAGGTCGCAGTACCAGTCGTAGAAACTCATGCACACGCCGCCGATCAGGCTCAGATAACGGCTGCCGGCGGCGTAGCTGACCATCGACATGGCGGGGATGGGCGAGAAGCCGACCACGCGGTCGGGGCCGTGTTTCTTGATCGTGTACACGTTGGCCGCGGCGATGATCTCGTTGACCTCGTCCCAGCTCGAACGCACCATGCCGCCCAGGCCCCGGATGCTCTGGTAGTCGCGCCGCTTGGCCTCGTTCTCGACGATCGAGGCCCAGGCGTCGACCGGGTCGTGCGCCAGACGCGCCTCGCGCCAGCTCTTGAGCAGGCGGCCGCGCACCATCGGGTACTTGACGCGGTTGGCGCTGTACAGGTACCAGCTGTAGCTGGCGCCGCGGGCGCAACCGCGCGGCTCGTGGTTGGGCATGTCCCAGCGCGTGCGCGGGTAGTCGGTCTGCTGGGTCTCCCAGGTCACGATGCCACCCTTGACGTAGATCTTCCACGAGCACGAACCGGTGCAGTTCACACCGTGGGTCGAGCGCACGATCTTGTCGTGCGCCCAGCGGTTGCGGTAGGCGTCTTCCCAGGTGCGGTCTTCGCCGGTGGTCACGCCGTGGTCACCGGCGAAGTTTTCCCTCGGGGCGGAGAAGTAGGTCAGTCGGTCGAGGAAGTGGCTCATCGATGGCTCCTTGGTCGGTGTTGTTGTCTAGGGGTTCTTGACATAGGCGCCGGCGCGCAGGTAGAACCACCAGTTCAGTACCAGGCATATGGCGTAGAACGCGGCGAAGCCGTACATCGCAT
>JANMYG010000162.1:0-5427 GCA_031381865.1 Betaproteobacteria bacterium
AAATACCGCTTATCAGGAAGAATACATTTATCGCGTGCCGCTACTTGACTTCGTGGGAAGTCCCTGTAAAAGGAGGAGCCCGCAAGGGCGGGGGACAGCCGCGGAGCCGAGCGCCGCACCGGCCTGATCCAGCGACCGAAGAAGCTCGTACGGGCGCAGGACCGCCGCGGAGCCGAGTGCCGCACCGGCCTGGTCCCGCCCACGCAGCCGCACCCCACGGCAACGACGGCGTGCAGGTTGGGCGTACGCGGCCACGCCCGGAGCGCTTGAACGCCATCCCGCATCAGGCCGATTGGTCGAGCCGCCAGACCTGGTAACGCAGCGCGAGCACGGCACCCGCAACGATGGCCAGCAGCGCCAGCAGACTGCCAACCGACAGCGTCGAGATGCCCGACAACCCCTGACCCACGGTGCACCCCAGCGCCGTCACCCCGCCGACACCCATCAGCGTGGCACCGACGAGGTGGTTCGCCGTGTCCTGCACATTGGCAAATCCTTCCCAGCGGAATTCGCGCGTGACCAGTGACGCGATCGCCGATCCCGCCACCACGCCGACCACGCTGACGATGCCGATGGTCAGTGCCTTCGCCTTGTCGCTGAAGAACAGCAGCCAGTCCAGCGTGTAGGCCACCGGCGCCACCATGCTGAGTGCTTCCATGCGCCGCGAGTTGGTGGCCAGGAAGGCTTCCTGCAGCGTATTCGGGTCCTCGCTCAGGTAACCGAGGCGCCCGGAGACCCACCACATCGCGGCCACCACGCCACCGATTCCCGCGCCGCCCAGCCAGACCTCGGCGCTGCGGCCCTCGGGCTTGCGCAGCACCCATGCCACCAGCACCAGGCCCAGCACCAGGCCCAAAGACGCGGCCACCGGCCGCACCGGCAGGCCGGCCCACGCCGCCAGCAGCGTGGGCAGGTCCTGGCCGCGCGGCAACTCGACCAGAACGCGGTCGATGGTGCCGGCGCGCAACACGCCGGTGATGCCCTTGAGCGTGGCAAAGGCCGATACACCGAGCACCAGCAGCACCACCAGCGACTTCAGGTTCCCGCCCCCAAGGCGAACCAGGTTCTTGCTGCCGCAGCCGGACGCCAAAACCATGCCGAAGCCGAACATCAATCCGCCCGCGGCCAGCGAAAGCCACAACAACTGCGGCCCGGCATAGATGCTCTTGGCCGCTTCGATCCAGCCCAGGCCGACCATGCTGTTGAAACCGATTGCAGCGACGGCGATCGCCAGCGCCCACATGCGGATGCGGCTCCAGTCGCCGGTGGTCACGACGTCGGCGATCGCACCCATGGTGCAGAAGTGGGTGCGCTGGGCGATCACGCCGAACAGCACCGCCAGTGCGAATGCGCACCACAACACCGCGGCGCCGAGGGTGGATGGGTCGACCTGCTGCATGCCGGCATTATCGCGGCGGCCGCCCTGCAGCAGCCCTTTGGGCGCCGACCCGCCGCACTACAGCCGCAGCAACCGTCGGGCCATCGCGCGTGGCGCCTTGTCCAGCAGACCATCCGGTGTCTGCACCTGACTGCACAGGAATTGTTCGCTGCCCGGCAGCAACGCGCGGTACAGCGCCTCACACAACTGGCGCGCCCGCACGCCCGGCCAATCGGCCGGCAGGAACGCCTCGGGCAGATTCGGGTCGCGCAGCAGTACGCGGCGGTACTCGTGGATCAGCAGCGTGCGCGCGAAGAAAGCCTCGGCGTTGCTCAGGCTGCCCAGTTCCGCGCCGACCGGTTCGAAGCGCTTGACAAACTGTTGCCACGCGTGTTCCACCTGCGTCAGCTGGAAGGTGTCGTGCATGATGGTCTGCAGGGCTGCGCCGGAATCGGCGGCGATGCCCTGCGCGCCCAGCACCGCGACCTGGCCCTGCGCCTGCGCCGCCGTGATGATTTCCTGCAGCGAGCGGTGGTCCACGTGCGGATGCGCGAAGACGTTGGGCGCGAGCTGGCCGAAACTCTCCCACATCAGTTCGCGCTTGAGGTGCTGGCGTGTGCTGGCGCGCATGTTGGCGTCCAGCAGCACCAGCGTCCAGCGCCCGTCCCAGGCCGGCAGATTGAACTCGTAGATGCGCCGGTCGGCGTGTTGCACCCGCAGCAGGCCCACGTCCGACAACCGGTAGTAGCTGCGCCGCCCGATCCGCGTGGCGGTGAACCACCCGTCGGCGCCCAGGCGAAACGCGCTGGTGCGCACCAGCCTGGCCGACAGGCCGAACGGCGCCAGCAGCTCGATCAGGCTGCCCAGCCAGACCGCCTGCTGGCGTGGCGCAATCGCGTCACCGTAGACGGTGATCAGCATCGAATTGGCGCGCAGGACGAGGCCCCGGCGTACCTTGGCAATGCTGGCCGATAGCTGCAGATCGGATTTCTGGCTGCGCACGCCGGGCTCCAAAGTGATACGTCGAGATCAATTGTATGAATCCATTTGTATCACTAACATGCGCCATTCCCGTGTAATTGATGCCGGTCAATCTGGCTGGCCAACGGAGTTCCCCATGTACGCACAATTGGTTGAAACCGGCGCCAAGGCGGTCAGGTCGCTCGACGACATGGAGCCGGACGAGCGCGCGTTCCAGCAAAAGATCGACGCCGGCATCAAGGTAGAACCCAAGGACTGGATGCCCGAGGCCTACCGCAAGACGCTGGTGCGGCAGATCTCGCAACACGCGCATTCCGAATACGTGGGCATGTTGCCCGAAGGCAACTGGATCTCGCGCGCGCCGACGCTCAAGCGCAAGGCGATCCTGATGGCCAAGGTGCAGGACGAGGCCGGCCACGCCCTGTACCTGTACAGCGCGGTGGAGACGCTGGGCGTCACGCGCGACCAGACCTACCTGGACCTGCTCTCGGGCAAGGCCAAGTATTCGAGCATCTTCAACTACCCGACGCTGACCTGGGCCGACATCGGCGCCATCGGCTGGCTGGTGGACGGCTCGGCCATCGTCAACCAGATCCCGATCTGCCGCTGCTCCTTCGGCCCTTATGCGCGGGCCATGGTGCGTGTCTGCAAGGAGGAGTCGTTCCACCAGCGCCAGGGCTTCGACATCATGGTGGCGCTGTGCAAGGGTACGCCGGCGCAAAAATGCATGGCGCAGGATGCCTTGAACCGCTGGTGGTGGCCATCGATCGCGATGCATGGCCCGGCCGACGAACAGTCGGTCAACAGCGCGCAGTCGATGGCCTGGAAGATCAAGATGCACAGCAACGACGAGTTGCGCCAGAAGTTCATCGACCAGACCGTGCCGCAGATCGAATTCCTGGGTCTGCAATTGCCCGACCCCGAGCTGAAATGGAACGCGGCGCGCGGCCACTACGACTACGGCCAGATCGACTGGGAGGATTTCTTCAACGTCGTGCGCGGCAAGGGCCCCTGCAACCGCGAACGCCTGGCGGCCCGCAACAAGGCCTGGGACGAGGGGGCGTGGTTCCGCGAGGCCCTGAGTGCGCACGCGGCCAGGCAGCAACACGACAGAAAGGCGGCATGACATGGCCCAAAGCAATGTGCAACGTGAATGGCCGCTGTGGGAGATCTTCATCCGCAGCCAGCACGGCTTGGCGCACAAACACGTGGGCAGCCTGCACGCGGTCGATGGCGAGAGCGCGATCCAGCATGCGCGCGACGTGTATACCCGGCGCAACGAGGGCGTGAGCATCTGGGCCGTGCGCGCCGCCGATGTGGTGGCCAGCAGCCCGGGCGACAAGGAAGCCCTGTTCGACGCCGCGCAGAGCAAGGTCTACCGGCATCCCACCTTCTATCCCATGCCCGACGGCGTGAAGAACATCTGAAGCCGGGGCGACATGAACCCGAAATTCGAGTACCTGCTGCGCCTGGGCGACAACTGCCTGGTGCTGTCGCAGCAGCTGGGCGCCTGGTGCGGGCACGGGCCGGCGCTGGAGGAGGACCTGGCGCTGACCAATGTGGCGCTCGACCTGCTCGGGCAGGCGCGCCTGTGGTTGTCGTACGCCGCAGAGGTCGAGGGCGCTGGGCGCGACGAGGACGCGCTGGCCTTCGGCCGCGATGTGTTCGATTTCCGCAATCTGTTGCTGGTCGAGCAGCCGAACGGCCACTACGGCGACACGGTGGTGCGCCAGTTCCTGTTCGACGTGTGGCACCAGCAACTGCTGGCCGGACTGGCGCGCTCGGGAGATGGCCGCATCGCGGAGATCGCTATCAAGTCCGCCAAGGAGGTGCGCTACCACCTGGAGCGCAGCGCCCACCTGGTGGTGGCGCTGGGCGATGGCACAACCGAGAGCCATGACCGCATGTTGGCCTCGGTGGAACGGCTGTGGCCCTACACCAACGAGTGGTTCGAGTCCGACCCGGTCGATGCGTTCTGCGCCGATGCCGGCCTGGCGCCGGCTGCGCCCAGCCTCGCGGCGCCATGGCGCGCCAGCGTGTCGGTCGTGCTGGCCCGGGCCACGCTGGCAGTGCCCGATTACACCGGCCACCAGCGCGGCGGGCGCACCGGTGTGCATTCGGAGCATCTGGGCCACCTGCTGAGCGAGCTGCAATTCGTGCAGCGGGCCTACCCGGGGGCGCAGTGGTGAACGCCCAGGTGGTGCCGCGGCAGGCGCAGGTGGCCGCGCGCGCCAGCCGCGAGGCGGTGCTTGGCTGGCTCGGGAGTGTGATGGACCCCGAGGTGCCGGTGGTGTCGGTGGTCGACCTCGGCATCGTGCGCGACGCCCAGTGGCAGGAGCAGGCTGCCGACGGCGCTGCGGCCAGCCTGGTCGTCACCGTCACGCCCACCTATTCCGGCTGCCCGGCCACGGAGGTGATCGCGCAGTCGATCCGCGACGCCTTGCACGCGCATGGCGTGGACCGGGTCGAGGTGCGCACGCAGCTGTCGCCGGCCTGGACCACCGACTGGATGAGCACCGTTGGCCGCGAGGCGCTGCGTCGTTACGGCATCGCCCCGCCCGTGGAGCGCGCGCCGGACGCCGATGGTGCACAGGCGATCGACATCGGTGCGCTGACCAGAAGCCGGGTACCGGTGCCGTGCCCGCTGTGCGGGTCGGAGCGCACCAGGCTGCTGTCGCAGTTCGGCTCCACCGCCTGCAAGGCCTTGTACCAGTGCAACTCCTGCCTGGAACCGTTCGACTATTTCAAGCCGCACTGAGAAGCCACCGTGGACCTCCATCGCTCCCGTTCGCCACATGCGCCGGCGTCGGTAACCGCGCTGCAGCAGGTCTAAGATGAAATTCGCGTTATCCGAACCCGGATGCAGCAACCAAACCTCACTGGCCGCTTTCGGCCCATTGCGGTCGTTGCTTCCCGATTGCCAACTTCCTCTCGTTGGCGCGCCTCGCGCCAGGCGGTACCCGGCGGTGGCTCATGCTGGGGCGGTCTCCGCTGAACGCGTCGACTGCCCTGCGGTACTCGCCCAGGGGTCGGGCCGCGGAACTCGCTGCGTTCGCTGCGCTCTCTAC
>JANMYG010000176.1:0-3733 GCA_031381865.1 Betaproteobacteria bacterium
CTGTTCGCCGTCGCCGCGTTTCACCTGCCCGTGCAGGATGCGTTCGCCGATGCGGTGGCCCACGAAGGTGTCGAGCAGGCCCAACGCGGTGCGCCGCAAGGTGAGGATCTCGAGCAACGGCGCCAGCAGGTTCGCCAGCGCCACCAGGCGCAGCAGGTCGGACGGGCTGAAACCCTGCGCGGCCGTGGTGGCGAGCGTCATCGCGTTGGTGGTGCCAGACCCGAACACCATCGGCAGCGCGACATAGTCTGTCATGCCCTCGGAGCGCACCTCCTGCAGCAGTGCATGTTCGTTGTGCTGGGCATTGGTGTCCAGGCGCTGGCGAAACATCCGCCGCTGGTCGTCCACGAACTGCATCGGGCTGCCCACGTAGGCATCGGATTCCTGCACGCCGTGGCGCCCGTGCGCCAGTTGCGCGCCGCTGGACCGATTCCAGATCACGCCCAGGGCCAGCAACTGCGGGTGCAGGGTGCGGCTCGAAATCCGGACCCGGTCGATCTGGGCGCCTGCGGCGTCGAGTTGTGCCATCAGCGCGTTCAGCAAAAGCGCCGGATCCCGGAGCAGGCGGCCCTCGGTCAGCAACCACACGCCAACCGGCTCCAGCGACCAACCGTCGGCTGGTCCGAACAGCGGATGCGCCGCAACGGCGCCCACAGCCTCCGATGCGAGCGGGCCCGGGGTCGGGGTGTCGTGCGGCACGGTGCTCAGCTCCACAGGTCCACAGCGGCGTCGTGCAGCGCCGCGCGCAGGATGTCCGAGCCGGTGACGAAACCGGTGACGAGGCCATGCTCATCGACCACGGGCAGACCCGGCAGATGCGCTTCCAGCAGCGCGGTCGCCACATGGCGCAGGTCGGTGTCGGCATGAACGCTCGACACCGGCGTGTGCATCACGGCCACGATCGGCTCCCCGAGCAACGCATCCCAGTCGTGCTGGTTGCCGTGGTGCGCCGGCAGCCGGGCCAGACCCGTCACACGAACGCGTGTCGCCAGTCCGACCAGGATTCCGCCCACACCGACGACCGGCGCCTGGCCGATGCCATGCTGGTCCAGCAACGCCCAGGCCTCGCCCACGGTTGCGGTCTGCGCCAGGGTGAACACCACACGCTGCATGATGCTGCTGACGGGTGCTTCGCTCCAGCGTTGCCGCGCCGGATGCCGGGTCTGTTCATAGGCCGCCAGCGCGGCACGGCGCGGCTCCGCCGGCGGCCGGGCTGGTGACGCGAGCGCCTCGCGCAGGGCGCCGTCGCTACCGTCGCGCACCGCCGGTTCGATCGCACGCGCACGGTCCACCGCATGCACCGGACGGACCTGCCGCAATTCTTCCAGCGTGCCGCGAAACAGGCGTCCCGATGCGCCGTAGACAGAGAACATGCTTGGCCCTCCAGCGATTCTGGCCGACTATAGCGCCGCACCGGTCGGCGCGCCCACGACCCTCAGGCCGGGTCGGCGAGGAACAGGGCCTGCAGGTCGTTGAGGAAATCAAATCCGCGCGTGGTTGGCCGCACGCGGGACAAGTCGCGTTCGATCAGGCCCTTGCGCTCGGCCTCGACCAGCGCCCGCTCGATGGCCGTCATCGGCAGCCCGGTGCGCTCGCAATAATGCGACAGCGCAAAACCCTCCTTGAGGCGCAAGGCGTTGAGCATGAACTCGAACGGCAGGTCGGCGCGTGCCACCTCGGTGCTGCTGGCCACGCAGTCCCCGGCCAGCGCCTTGTCCATGTACAGCCGCGGATCGCGGTGGCGCACCTGGCGCACGATGCGGTGCGCAAAACTGAGCTTGCTGTGGGCGCCGGCGCCGATGCCGAGGTAGTCGCCGAACTGCCAGTAGTTGAGGTTGTGCCAGCAGCGGTGACCCGCCCGCGCATAAGCCGACACCTCGTAGCGCTGCAGCCCGGCGGCCAGCGTCATGTCGGTGACCAGGTCCAGCATCTCGTAGGCCGTGTCCTGGTCGGGGATGCGGGGCGGGAATTTCGCGAAGTAGGTGTTGGGCTCGATCGTCAGGTGGTAGATCGAGATGTGCGGGCTTTGCAGCGCCAGCGCCGTGGCCATGTCCTGCCTGAGGTCGGCCAGGCTCTGGCCCGGCAAGGCATACATCAGGTCGAGGTTGAAGGTGTCGAAGGACTGCGCGGCCTCCTCCACCGCCGCCAGTGCCTGCGCGCGGTCATGGACACGGCCCAGCGCCAACAGGTGCGTGTCGTTGAAGCTCTGTACCCCCACCGACAGGCGCGTCACGCCGGCGCTGCGGAACGCCCTGAACCGGTCGCGCTCGAAAGTGCCGGGGTTGGCCTCGAGCGTGACCTCGCAGTCCGGCGCAAGTCGCAGCCGCGCCCGGATGTCGGCCAGCAGGCGGTCGATCGCCCGGGGCGAGAACAGGCTGGGTGTGCCGCCACCGATGAAGATGCTGTGCACGGTGCGCCCCCACACCAGCGCCAGCGCCACTTCCAGATCGGCCACCAACGCGTCAAGGTAACGTTGTTCCGGCAGCTCGGGTGAGGTCAATTCATGCGAATTGAAGTCGCAATACGGGCACTTCTTCAGGCACCAGGGCAGGTGTACGTAGAGCGACAACGGCGGCAGCGTGCCGAGCTGCAGGCCGCCTGGCCGCAGGAAATGTGCGAGGTCCGGCGCCGCCATGTTCTCAGGCCCAGCGCGCGCGGATCATCTCGACCATCAGGCGCGCCGCCCGCCCGCGGTGGCTGTGGGCGTTCTTGACCGCCACCGGCAACTGGGCAAAGGTCTGGCCGAATTCCGGGATCCACATCACGGGATCGAAGCCGAAGCCGTTGCTGCCCACGGGCGCACGGGTAATCTCGCCACTGGCCCGGCCGACTGCGATCAGCGGCTCCGGGTCGTCCGGGCGGCGCAACGCCACCAGCGTCGAGACCAGCGCGGCACGGCGGTCGCTCACGTCGCGCATCTGCTCGAGCAAGGCGCGCACGTTGTTGTCGTCGCTTTTGGGGTAACCGAAGCGGGTCGCATAAAACGCCGTGTCCACGCCCGGCAGCCCGCCGAACGCCTCCACACACAGGCCCGCGTCGTCGGCCAGCGCCGGCAGCCCGCTGTGTTGTGCCGCGTGGCGCGCCTTGGCCAGCGCGTTTTCCACAAAGGTGCGGTGCGGCTCGGCGGCCTCCGCAATGCCGAGCTCGGCCTGGCACACCAGGGCGTAGCCCAGTGGCTCCAGCATCGCCTGCAGTTCGTCGAGCTTGCCGCGGTTGTTGGACGCCAGCACGATCCTGGGTTGCATGCCCGGCTCCGGTGTTCGCATGGCGCGTGGTCGCGGTCAGCCCGCCAGGCACTGGCGCTGGATCGCCATCAGCTCGCCGCTGCCCTTTTCGGCCAGGGCCAGCAGAGCGTCCAGGTCGCGGCGCGAAAACGCGACGCCCTCGGCCGTGCCCTGGAGCTCGACGAAACGCCCGATGCCGGTCATCACCACGTTCATGTCGGTGTCACACGCTGCATCCTCGGTGTATTCCAGATCGAGCAGCGGGATTCCCTCGAGGATGCCGACCGATATCGCGGCCACCGGGGAGATGATCGGCGAGGCTTGCAGCTTGCCTTGCGCCATCAGTTGGCTGACCGCGTCGTGCGCGGCCACGAATGCACCGGTGATGCTGGCGGTGCGCGTGCCGCCATCGGCCTGCAACACGTCGCAATCGAGCTGGATCGTGCGTTCACCCAGCGCCTTGAGGTCGAACACGCTGCGCAGGGAGCGGCCGATCAGCCGCTGTATCT
>JANMYG010000177.1:0-1798 GCA_031381865.1 Betaproteobacteria bacterium
CCTGCACGCGCGCGGTGTGCCGTGCATCGCCGTCGATCTGGAGCCGGTGTTCGGCTCGATCGACGACTGCGTGCCGGCCATCGACGCCGCCGTGCGCCGGCTCGAAGCCACGACCGGCACGGCGCCGGTGATTGTCGCCCACAGCATGGGCGGCCTCGCGGTGCGGCGCTGGTGGGCCGAGCACCGCGACGAGCGCGTGCATCACCTGATCACGATCGCCAGCCCGCACCACGGCACCGTGCTCGCGCAATTCGCGCTGTCGCCCAACACACGCCAGATGCGGCGCGACTCACGCTGGCTGCAGGCGCTGGCCGCGCGCGAGGACGTTCGCAGGCGAGCGCGCGTGACCTGCTTCTACGGCCATTGCGACAACATCGTCGTCCCGCCCTCGACCGCGGCGCTGGCCGGTGCGGACAACCGCCATCTGACCGGCGTCGCGCATGTGCACATGGTCAGCCGCGACGAGCCGTGGCAGGCGCTGCTCGAACACCTGGCCTGAGCCGACGGCGCTACGAGTCGATGTCGCGCAACAGCGCGAGCGTCGGCGCCGCGCCGAGCTGCAGCATCGCGCCGATCTCGGCGAGGTCGTCGGGCACGTCGGCCAGCATCTCGTCGATCGACACCACGCCGCCGAAGCGGCGGAAGAACGGGCCGATGCCCAGCAGGACCAGCGCGCCGATGCCGATGTAGACCTGCGGAACCCCCGCCACGATTGCACCCCAGATCACGCCGCCCAGGAACACGATGAAACCCACCATATACAGTGCGAACGACATGGCAAAACCTCCAGTATTTCGATGGCGCTAGTGTCCGGCTTGCCGGCGGTCGGGGCTATCGGAGCCAGCCCCGCGTTGCTGTAGGCACAAACCTACCGGCGCGCGCGTCGACCTGCCGTGTCGCACCGGTGGCGCCGGTCCGTGCAGTGCCGACAGCCCCCGCGATGGCGGTCTGCGCCCTGCATCATGTTGGCGCCGCCTTGCCCGCCGCCAACGCCGCATGCACGCGCTGCAATATCTCGGCGTGCCGCCCTACGCCAGCCACGGCGTCAGGGTCCGTCGGCCGCTCGGCCAGCGTGAAGTTGCCAAACGCGTCGCGGCCGCGCACCAGCATTGCAAGCGGCTTTTGCACACCCGACTGCCGTACCCGGGTCGACACATACCGGATGGCGATGCCGATGCGCGGGATGCTTGAGAGGTTGGGGTTGGAGCCATGCACGATCCACAGGTGGTGCAGCGACATCTGGCCCGGTTCCAGCACCAGGTCCACGGCCTGTGACTCGTCCACCGCAACCGCGATCTCCTGGCCGCGCGACAACACGTTGTTGTCCGCAAAGGTGTCGCGCTGGGGCAGGTGCGGCTGGTGGTGCGAGCCCGGGATCACGCGCATGCATCCGTTCTCGGCGGTCACGGGGCCCAGCGCGACCCACGCGGTGGCCACTTCCATCGGCGACAGGCCCCAGTAGGCGCCGTCCTGGTGCCAGCTCACGAAGGCCTTGTCGCCGGGGAACTTCACGAACCAGCTGCTGTTCCAGGCCAGCAGGTCGGGGCCCAGCAGTTGCTGCACGGCGTCCAGGATGGCGCCCTCGCGCGTCAGCGCGTCGACCCATTCGAAAACGAAGTGCGTATCGCTGTTGATCTGCCAGCGCTCACCGGCCTTGAGGGCATCGAGCCGCGCCTTGTGCCGGTCGTGGAACGCCAGGTAGAGCGCGCGGTAGTGGGCCGTCTGTTGCGGCGACAGGGCCTGGACGGGGCAGACATAACCGTCCCGCTCGAACTGCGCCTTCGACACCTGCTGCGCC
>JANMYG010000191.1:0-10698 GCA_031381865.1 Betaproteobacteria bacterium
CGTCGTGGGCTTCGCCTACGAGTGGAAAAAAGGCGCCCTCGACTGGGAATAAGGCAGTAACACATGGCAATCGACGGCATTCTCAAAGAGGGCATGGTCACCACGACCGTGGACTCGGTCATCAACTGGGCCAAGACCGGCTCGCTCTGGCCCATGACATTCGGCCTGGCCTGCTGCGCGGTGGAGATGATGCATGCTGGTGCTGCGCGCTACGACATGGAGCGCTTCAGCATGCTGTTTCGTCCCAGTCCGCGCCAGTCGGATTTGATGATCGTGGCGGGCACCCTGTGCAACAAGATGGCGCCGGCATTACGCAAGGTCTATGACCAGATGAGCGAGCCGCGCTGGGTCTTGTCGATGGGCTCGTGCGCCAATGGCGGCGGTTATTACCACTACAGCTATTCGGTGGTGCGCGGTTGCGATCGCATTGTTCCGGTCGACGTGTACGTACCGGGTTGCCCGCCGACGGCAGAGGCGTTGTTGTACGGCATCATCCAGTTGCAGCAGAAGATTCGCCGCACCAACACCATCGCGCGCGCGTGAGGGGGCCGAGATGACCGCATTTGCAGTGCATCCCGAGACGCTCAAGGAGGCGGTGGGCGCCGCGCTGGGCGACAAGCTCAAGCACTGTGCGATTCAGCTTGGCGAACTCACGGTCGTCGTCGGCGCCGCGGATTACCTGGAAGCCGCCACGCTGCTGCGCGACGCGCCTGCCTGCCGCTTCGAGCAATTGATCGATCTCTGCGGCGTCGATTACTCCGAGTACGCCGCCGGCGCAATCGATGGCGCGCGCTATTGCGTCGTTTCGCACCTGCTGTCGGTCAGCCTCAACCAGCGCGTGCGCCTGAAGGTCTTCGCAACCGACGACGACGTGCCGGTCGTGGCTTCACTGACCAGTGTGTGGAATTCGGCCAACTGGTTCGAGCGCGAAGCCTTCGACCTGTTCGGCATCGTGTTCGAAGGCCACGCCGACCTGCGCCGGATCCTGACCGACTACGGTTTCATCGGGCATCCCTTCCGCAAGGATTTTCCGACCACCGGCCACGTCGAGATGCGTTACGACGCGGAGCAAAAACGGGTCATCTACCAGAGCGTCACGATCGAGCCGCGCGAAATCACGCCGCGCATCATCCGTGAAGACAACTACGGGGGTTTGCATTGAGCCGGCACGCGACGCGCGGCGCCCGGGATGCACGGCATGGCTGAAATCAAGAATTACACGCTCAATTTCGGGCCGCAACACCCGGCAGCCCACGGGGTCCTGCGTCTGGTGCTGGAACTCGACGGCGAAGTCGTCCAGCGCGCCGACCCCCATATCGGCCTGTTGCACCGCGCCACCGAAAAGCTGGCCGAAAGCAAGACCTATATCCAGTCGCTGCCCTACATGGACCGCCTCGACTACGTGTCGATGATGGCCAACGAACAGGCCTATTGCCTGGCGATCGAGAAGTTGCTGCAGGTCGACGTGCCGCTGCGTGCGCAGTACATCCGCGTCATGTTCGCCGAGATCACGCGCCTGCTGAACCACTTGATGTGGCTGGGCGCCCACGGCTTCGACTGTGGCGCGATGAATATCCTGATCTACTGCTTCCGCGAGCGCGAGGCGTTGTTCGACATGTACGAGGCGGTATCCGGAGCGCGTATGCACGCCGCCTACTTCCGCCCCGGCGGCGTCTACCGCGACCTGCCCGACACGATGCCGCAGTACCAGGTCAGCAAGATCAAGAACGCGCGGGCGATCGCCCAACTCAATGAAAACCGCCAGGGTGGATTCCTCGACTTCGTCGATGACTTCTGCAAGAACTTCCCAGGCCAGGTCGATGAATACGAGACGCTGCTGACCGACAACCGGATCTGGAAGCAGCGCACCGTGGGCATTGGTGTCGTCACGCCGGAGCGGGCCTTGAACATGGGCTTCACCGGTGCGATGCTGCGCGGCTCCGGTGTCGCATGGGATCTGCGCAAGAAGCAGCCCTACGACGCCTACAGCCTGGTGGACTTCGATGTTCCGGTCGGCAAGACGGGAGACTGTTATGACCGGTACCTGGTCCGCGTCGCGGAAATGCGCCAGTCGAACCGGATCATCAAGCAGTGTGTGGACTGGCTGCGTGCCAACCCGGGCCCGGTGATCACCGACAACCACAAGGTCGCGGCCCCGTCACGCGAGTCCATGAAGTCCAACATGGAAGAGCTGATCCACCATTTCAAGCTGTTCACCGAAGGTTTCCACGTGCCCGCGGGCGAGGCCTATGCGTCGGTAGAGCATCCGAAGGGCGAGTTTGGAATCTACATCGTCAGCGACGGCGCCAACAAGCCCTACCGCCTGAAGATCCGCGCCCCGGGTTTCGCGCATCTGGCCGGCATGGACGAGCTGGCGCGCGGCCACATGATTGCCGACGCAGTGGCGATCATCGGCACCATGGACATCGTGTTTGGGGAGATAGACAGATGATCTCGGAAGCAGCGCTTTCGCGCTTTGCCGGAGAAGTTGCGAAATACCCTGATGACCAGAAACAGTCGGCCGTGATGGCTTGCCTGGCGGTGGTCCAGCAGGAACTCGGGTTTGTCAGCGTCGAAAGTGAAAAACAGGTGGCGGATTACCTGGGCATGGCGCCGATAGCGGTGCACGAGGTCACCACTTTCTACAACATGTACAACCAGCGGCCGGTCGGCAAGTTCAAGTTCAACGTGTGCACCAACCTGCCGTGCCAGCTGCGCGACGGCGCGCGGGCGTTGCACCACCTGGAATCGAAATTGGGAATCACGATGGGTGAAACAACGGTCGATGGCATGTTCACGTTGCAGCAAAGCGAGTGCCTGGGGGCCTGCGCCGATTCGCCGGTGTTGCTGGTCAACGACCGCACGATGTGCAGCTTCATGAACAATGAAAAGCTCGATCAGCTGGTCGATGGGCTCAGGTCGGCCGGGCAGGAGGCTGCATGACGCCCGAACAGCTGCTCGGGCAGTTTCAGGCCACGGGCGTGGAGACCTGTTTCCACGACCGCCACATCGACCCGCAGATTTATGCCGGGCTCAACGGCGGCAATTGGCGCCTGCAGGACTACCAGGCGCGCGGCGGCTACCAGGCGCTGCGCAAGATCCTGGGCAGCGACGGCGGTGAAGGCCTGACGCCGGACCAGGTGATCGCCACGGTCAAGGAGTCCGCGCTGCGCGGTCGCGGCGGCGCCGGTTTTCCGACCGGCCTGAAGTGGAGCTTCATGCCGCGCCAGTTTCCCGGGCAGAAGTACCTGGTCTGCAACTCGGATGAGGGCGAACCGGGCACCTGCAAGGACCGCGACATCCTGCAGTTCAATCCGCATATCGTGATCGAGGGCATGGCGATCGCGGCCTACGCCATGGGCATCACGGTCGGCTACAACTATATTCACGGCGAAATCTTCAAGACCTACGACCGCTTTGAAGAAGCGCTCGAGGAGGCGCGCGCCGCCGGGCTGCTGGGCGACCAGATCCTTGGCAGCAAGTTCAGCTTCCAGCTGCACGCGGCGCACGGTTTTGGCGCCTACATCTGCGGCGAAGAAACGGCGTTGCTGGAATCGCTGGAAGGCAAGAAGGGGCAGCCGCGGTTCAAGCCGCCGTTCCCGGCCAGCTTCGGCCTGTACGGCAAGCCGACCACGATCAACAACACCGAAACCTTCGCCGCCGTCCCGTGGATCATCAACAACGGCGCTCAGGCGTATCTGGCATGCGGCAAGCCCAACAACGGCGGCACCAAGATCTATTCGATCAGTGGCGACGTCGAATGGCCGGGCAATTACGAGATCCCCATGGGGACCCCCTTTTCCAGGCTGCTGGAGATCGCCGGTGGCGTGCGCCGCGGCCGGCAGCTCAAGGCGGTGATTCCTGGCGGCTCGTCGGCGCCGGTCCTGCCAGCCGCGGTCATGATGGACTGCACCATGGACTACGACTCGATCGCCAAGGCGGGCTCGATGCTCGGGTCGGGGGCCGTCATCGTGCTAGACGACAGCCGTTGCATGGTGAAGTCGCTGCAGCGGCTGAGTTATTTCTACATGCATGAATCGTGCGGGCAGTGCACGCCGTGCCGCGAGGGCACGGGCTGGTTGTCGCGCATGGTGGACCGGGTCGAAAACGGCCAGGGACGACCGAGCGACATGGACCTGTTGAACTCGGTCGCCGACAACATTCAGGGCCGCACCATCTGCGCGCTCGGGGACGCCGCGGCGATGCCGGTGCGCGCCATGATCAAGCATTTCCGCCCTGAATTCGAGCACCACGTAGAACACAAGACCTGCATGGTCCCGGCCTACGTCTGAACGGGCATCCCAACATGGTAGAAATCGAACTCGACGGCAGGAAGATCGACATTGTCGAAGGCAGCATGATCATGCATGCGGCCGACAAGGCGGGCACCTACATACCGCATTTCTGCTACCACAAGAAACTCAGCATCGCGGCCAACTGCCGCATGTGTCTGGTGGACGTCGAAAAGATGCCCAAGCCGATGCCCGCGTGCGCGACACCGGTGACGCAGGGCATGGTCGTCCGCACCAAGAGCGACAAGGCGGTCAAGGCGCAGCAGTCGGTGATGGAGTTTCTGCTGATCAACCATCCGCTGGATTGCCCGATCTGCGACCAGGGTGGCGAATGCCAGCTGCAGGATCTGGCCGTGGGTTACGGCGCCTCGGCGTCGCGCTACGAAGAAGAAAAACGCGTCGTGTTCCACAAGGATGCGGGCCCGCTGGTGTCGATGGAAGAGATGAGCCGCTGCATCCACTGCACGCGTTGCGTGCGCTTCGGCCAGGAGGTCGCGGGCATCATGGAGCTGGGCATGTCGCACCGCGGCGAACACGCCGAAATCGAGACCTTCGTCGGCCAGTCGATCGATTCCGAGCTGTCCGGCAACATGATCGATATCTGCCCGGTGGGCGCGCTGACGAGCAAGCCTTTTCGGTACAGCGCGCGCACCTGGGAGCTGTCGCGCCGCAAGTCGGTCAGTCCGCACGACTCGACCGGCGCCAACCTGGTGGTCCAGGTCAAGAACAACAAGGTGATGCGGGTGGTTCCGCTGGAGAACGAGGCCGTCAACGAATGCTGGATCGCCGACCGCGACCGTTTTTCCTACGAGGCCTTGAACGGCGCCGACCGCCTGACCCGGCCGATGCTCAAGCAGGGCGGTGAATGGCGTGAAGTCGAATGGCCGGTGGCGCTCGAGTACGTCGCCAACGGTCTGCGGCAGATCCGGGCCGACCACGGTCCGGCCAGCCTCGGGGCGCTCGTCAGCCCCCACAGCACGCTCGAGGAGTTGTACCTTGCGGCTGCGCTGGTGCGCGGCCTGGGCAGCGAAAACATCGACTACCGGCTGCGCCATGCCGAGTTCGTTGCGCCACAAGGCGTGTATTGGCTCGGGACATCGATTGCATCGTTGTCGCACCTGCAGCGCGTGCTGGTGGTCGGATCGAACCTGCGCAAGGACCACCCCTTGTTCGCCCAGCGCATCCGCCAGGCGGCCCGCGCCGGATGCATGGTCAACGCCGTCCAGGCGCAGGCGCAGGACTGGGCGATGCCGGTGGCCAATGCGCTGTTCGCCCGGCCGGCCGACTGGGCCCAGGCGCTGGCGGACGTCGCGGCTGCGATCGCGGCCGAAAAAGGTGTCGCGTCGCCGGCCAGCGGAACCGCCACCGGGGCCGCTGTGGCGATTGCCAGGTCGATGCTGGGCGGCGAGCGCAAGGCGGTGCTGCTGGGCAACGCGGCCGCGCACCATGCGAAAGCGTCGAGCCTGCTGGCGCTGGCGAACTGGATCGCGGCGAAAACCGGCGCCACGGTCGGATTCCTGACGGAAGCGGCAAATACGGTGGGTGCGCAGTTGGTCGGCGCATTGCCCGGCGCCGGCGGCCTGCATGCCGGGCGGATGCTCGCCGGAGAATTGCAGGGCCTGTTGTTGCTCAATACCGAGCCGGCCTTCGACTCGGCAGCCGGGGCGGCGGCGGCATCAGCCCTGGGCCATGCGGCGATGGTGGTCACGCTGAGCCCGTTCAGGGCCAACCTCGATTGCAGCGATGTGTTGCTGCCGATTGCGCCGTTCACCGAAACGTCCGGAAGTTTTGTCAATGCGGAAGGGCGCCTGCAGAGTTTCCATGCAGTGGTCAAACCGGCCGGTGACGCGCGGCCGGCCTGGAAGGTGTTGCGGGTGCTGGCCAACATGCTCGGCCTGGCGGGATTCGATTTCGAGTCCTCGCGCGATGTGCTGCTGCATGCCGGCTTCGACGATGCGGCAGGGCCGACGCTGGTCGCGCGGGATCGGCTGGCCAACCATGGCAGCGCCGCCATCGACCTTGCGCCGGCGCCGGGTGAGCCGGCGGTCGCTTCCATCTACCAGCTCGATTCCATCGTGCGCCGCGCCACCTCGCTGCAGCTGACCGCCGACGCGCGGGCTGCGGCGGGTTACGCGGGCAACGGCCGTCCCGTCGAAGCGGCGCCGGTGGCGGTGCTGGAGGCATTGGCATGATTGACCAGATCCACGCCGCCGGCCTGGGCCTGATGGCCGCGCCATGGTGGACCGCCGTGGCCTGGCCCGTGATCTGGACCCTGATCAAGATCGTCGTGCTGCTTGCGCCATTGATGGGTTGCGTCGCGTACCTGACGCTGTGGGAGCGCAAGGCCATTGCGTTCACGCAATTGCGCAACGGCCCGAACCGGGTCGGTCCGATGGGACTGCTGACACCGATTGCGGACGCCCTCAAGCTGCTGACCAAGGAAATCATCGTGCCCGCGGCGGCCAGCAAGGGTTTGTTCCTGCTGGGGCCGATCATGACCATCATGCCGGCGCTTGCCGCCTGGGCGGTGGTGCCTTTTGGTCCGGATGTGGTGCTGGCGAATGTCAACGCGGGCCTGCTGTTCCTGATGGCCATCACGTCGCTCGAAGTCTATGGCGTGATCATTGCCGGCTGGGCGTCGAACTCGAAATATGCCTTCCTGGGCGCGCTGCGCGCGTCGGCGCAGATGGTCAGCTACGAAATCGCGATGGGTTTCTGCCTCGTGGTGGTGCTGATGGTCTCGGCCAGCATGAACATGACCGACATCGTGGTGGGTCAGGGCAAGGGCATGTTCGCGGACCGCGGCATCGGCCTGCTGTCCTGGAACTGGCTGTCGCTGTTTCCGATTTTCCTGGTCTATTTCATCGCCGGGCTCGCCGAGACCAATCGCCATCCCTTCGATGTGGTGGAGGGCGAGTCCGAGATCGTGGCCGGCCACATGGTCGAGTATTCGGGCATGTCGTTTGCGATGTTCTTCCTGGCCGAATACGCCAACATGATCCTGGTGTCGACGCTGTGCGTGATCATGTTCCTTGGCGGCTGGTTGTCGCCGTTCGCCTTCCTGGACTGGATCCCGGGCTGGATCTGGCTTGCCATCAAGACCTTTGTGGTGGTGACGATGTTCCTGTGGGTGCGGGCCACTTTTCCGCGTTACCGTTATGACCAGATCATGCGCCTGGGGTGGAAGATCTTCATCCCGGTGACGCTGGTGTGGCTGGTGGTGGTCGGTGGCTGGATGCAGACGCCGTTCAATATCTGGAGCTAAGACCATGACCGCTGTCGCCTCCCGTTCCGAGCCGGTCTCCGCGGCTTTTTCGCTGCGCGACTTCCTGTCGAGCTTCATGCTGCTGGAGTTGTTCAAGGGCATGGCCGTGACCGGCCGATACATGTTCCGGCGCAAGATCACGGTGCAGTTCCCGGAGGAGAAAACCCCGGCCAGCCCGCGCTTTCGCGGCCTGCATGCATTGCGCCGTTACGAGAACGGCGAAGAGCGCTGCATCGCCTGCAAGTTGTGCGAGGCGGTCTGCCCGGCGATGGCGATCACGATCGAATCCGAGGTGCGTGCCGACGGTTCTCGCCGTACCACGCGTTACGACATCGATTTGACCAAGTGCATCTTCTGCGGCTTTTGCGAGGAGAGTTGTCCGGTCGACTCGATCGTCGAGACGCATATCTTCGAATACCACGGAGAGAAGCGCGGCGACCTTTATTTCACCAAAGAGATGTTGCTCGCCGTGGGCGACCGGTATGAAGGCGAGATCGCCGCGCGACGGGCCGCGGACGCCAAATACCGCTAACCCGGTGCCTTCTAGAAAACCACGCCATGGATGTCAAAGCCGGTCTGTTCTACGTCTTTTCCGCGCTGCTGCTGTTCGCCGCCTTCCGCGTCGTGACGGCCCGCAACCCGGTGCATGCCGCGCTGTACCTGGTGCTGGCGTTCTTTCAGGCCGCAATGATCTGGATGCTGCTCAAGGCCGAGTTCCTGGCCATTGCGCTGGTGTTGGTGTACGTGGGTGCGGTGATGGTGCTGTTCCTGTTCGTCGTGATGATGCTCGATATCAACATCGACAGCGTGCGCCAGGGCTTCTGGCGCCATTTCCCGCTTGCCGGAGCAATTGGCGCGCTGATTGCGCTCGAGATGGCGGCCGTGCTGATGGGGGGGTTTCGCGTCAGCGAAGAACCCAGGGCCGTGGCCGCGGCGACGCAGCTCGCGGGGCAGGCATCGAACACGCGTGATCTCGGACGGCTGCTCTACTCCGGTTATGTTTTTCCGGTACAGATCGCGGCGGTCATCCTGCTGGTCGCCATCATCGCCGCGATCGCCCTGACGCTGCGCGGTCGCAAGGACAGCAAACACATTGGCGCCAGCGCGCAAATCCGCGTGCGCTCCGGCGACCGCTTGCAAATGGTGCGGATGGCCGCCACTCGCCCGGCCCAGGAGCCGGCTGCACCCGACGCCGCCGGCACGGAGAAAAAAGCATGACGTTGACGCTGGGCCACTTCCTGTCACTCGGCGCGATGCTGTTCGCGCTGTCGGTGATCGGCATCTTCCTGAATCGAAAGAACCTGATCATCCTGCTGATGGCGATCGAATTGATGCTGTTGGCGGTCAACATGAATTTCGTCGCCTTCTCGTATTACCTGGGCGACATGCGCGGCCAGATATTCGTGTTCTTCATACTCACGGTGGCGGCCGCCGAGTCGGCCATCGGCCTGGCCATCCTGGTCCAGCTGTTCCGCAACAAGTCCAACATCAATGTGGACGAACTCAATTCGCTCAAGGGCTGAATAACAAGATGAGCCAAAACCTTTCCGCCGCTGCCTTGTTGACCGTGGCAGTGGCGCCTTTGGTCGGCGCCGTCGTGGCCGGCGTGTTTGGAACCGCCTTTGGCGGCAACCGCATCGGGCGGCGCGTCAGCCACAGCCTGACCATCGCGGGCGTGATGTTGTCGTTTGTCCTTTCTGCGATGACGCTGTGGAGCGTCGCGATGGAGGGGGCGCGCTTCAACCAGACCATCTACACCTGGATGGTCGTGGGCGACCTGAAGATGCAGATCGGATTCCTCGTCGACGGCCTGACGGCGATGATGATGTGCGTGGTGACCTTCGTATCCCTGATGGTGCACATCTACACCATCGGATACATGCAGGACGACGACGGATACAACCGGTTCTTTGCCTACATCTCGCTGTTCACGTTTTCGATGTTGATGCTGGTGATGAGCAACAACATGCTGCAGCTGTTTTTCGGCTGGGAGGCGGTCGGGCTGGTTTCGTATCTGCTGATCGGATTCTGGTTCAACCGGCCGACCGCCATCTTTGCCAACATGAAGGCCTTCCTGGTGAACCGGGTCGGCGACTTCGGTTTCATCCTGGGCATAGGACTGGTGCTGGCTTTCACCGGCACGCTGGATTATGCCGAGGTCTTTGCCAAGGCCGGTGAGCTCGCGAAGCTCAGTTTCCCGGGCACCGACTGGATGCTGGTCACGGTGATCTGCATCTGCCTGTTCGTAGGCGCGATGGGCAAGTCGGCCCAGTTCCCGCTGCATGTGTGGCTGCCCGATTCGATGGAAGGCCCGACGCCGATCTCGGCGCTGATCCACGCCGCGACCATGGTCACGGCGGGCATCTTCATGGTCGCGCGCATGTCGCCGCTGTTCGAATTGAGCGACACGGCGCTGAGCTTCGTGCTGGTGATCGGCGCCATCACCGCGCTGTTCATGGGTTTCCTGGGCATCATCCAGAACGACATCAAACGCGTGGTCGCATATTCCACGCTCTCGCAGCTCGGCTACATGACGGTGGCACTCGGGGCTTCGGCCTATTCGGTGGCGGTGTTCCACCTGATGACCCACGCGTTCTTCAAGGCGCTGCTGTTTCTTGCGGCGGGTTCCGTGATCATCGGCTTGCACCACAACCAGGACATCCGCTGGATGGGTGGCGTGCGCAAGTACATGCCGATCACGTGGATCACCTCGCTGGTGGGCTCGCTGGCGTTGATCGGCACCCCGTTTTTCGCCGGCTTCTACTCCAAGGACAGCATCATCGAAGCGGTGCACGAGAGCCATCTCTGGGGTTCCGGCTTTGCGTATTTCGCCGTATTGGCGGGCGTCTTCGTGACCGCCTTTTACTCCTTTCGCATGTACTTCCTGGTGTTCCATGGCAAGGAACGCTACGACCAGAATCCGGATGCCCATGCCGTCGGCCACGGCCATGACGACCATTGGGATGACGACCACGGACATGGCGCGCACGCGCAGCACCCGCACGAATCACCGTGGGTGGTATGGCTGCCACTCGTGTTGCTGGCCATTCCGTCGGTGGTCATCGGCTACATGACGATTGCGCCGATGCTGCATGGCGACTTCTTCAAGGGCGCGATCGCCGTCGACGCCAGCCGGCACCA
>JANMYG010000234.1:0-1802 GCA_031381865.1 Betaproteobacteria bacterium
CCTGATGAGCGCCGCAACACAATTCGATCGTGAAGTCGCCCTGGTCACCGGCGCTGGCGCAGGTATCGGCCGCGCGGTGGCGCTGGCCTTTGCCGCCCAGGGAGCCCGGGTGGTGGTTGCCGACCGCAACCAGGACGCAGCTGCCGAAACGGCGCGCCTGGTCGAGCTCGCCGGTGGCGCCGCGTTGGCGGTCGCGGCCGACGTCACGCGCGCCCCAGACGTGCAGGCCATGGTGGCGCAGGCCGTGCGGCATTTCGGCGCGCTCGACTTCGCCGTCAACAACGCCGGCATCGAGGGCGACGTGTTCGTGCCGATCGACAAATACGCCGAAGACAGCTGGGACGCGGTGGTTGCGGTCAACCTCAAGGGCGTGTTCCTGTGCCTCAAATACGAGTTGCCGCACATCGTCGCGGCACGCGGCGCGATCGTCAACATGGCGTCGGTCGCGGGTTTGTCGGGCAGCCGCATGGGGGCCGCCTACCATGCCAGCAAACACGGCGTGGTCGGACTCACGCGCGCCGCGGCGATGGAATACGCCAACAAGGGGGTGCGTGTCAATGCCGTCGCGCCGGGCGTGATCCACACCCAGATGGCGGAGCGCGCCTTCCTGCAGGTGGCGGCCACGGCCGACCGGGTCAATGCGATGCATCCGCTCGGCCGCATGGGTACCGCCGCGGAAGTGGCCGACGCGGTGGTCTGGTTGTGCTCCAGCAGCGCGTCGTTCGTCACCGGGCACACGCTGCCGGTGGACGGCGGTTTCCTGGTGCCGTGAGCCACCGGGCCGCTCCCAAGGCGAACATCGCAGTGCGCAGCACGCAGGACTCCGAATCCAGCCGCCGGGCCGCTCCCAAGGCGAACACCGCAGTGCGCAGCACGCAGGTTTCCGAATCCAGCCGCCGGGCCGCGGCGTGAAGAATCGCGCCACCACCGGCATGGCGATGGTCCTGCTGGCGGCCATGTTGTGGGGCACCACCGGCAGCGCGCAGAGCCTGGTGCCGGCCGGTCTGCCGGCGCACTGGGTGGGCGCGCTGCGGCTGCTCGTGGCCAGCCTTTTCTTCGCGGCCTACCTGCCGCTCGAACCGCAGGCCGTGCCGCTGGCCACGCGGTATGCGCAGGTTCCCTGGCGCTGGGTCGCGCTGGCCGGACTCTGCGTGGCGGCCTACAACCTTACTTTTTTTGCCGGCGTCAAGGCCAGCAGCGTGGCCGTGGGCACCGCCATCGCCATCGGCAGCGGACCGATCTGGGCCGGCCTGCTGCAAACCGCCGTGAACCGGCGCCCACCGGCCGGCGTTTGGTGGTTCGGCACGCTGCTGGCCGTGGCGGGCGGCAGCCTGATGGTGCTGGGCAGCGCCGTCCGGCTGCAGATCTCGATGGCGGGCGTGGGACTGTGCCTGGTGTCCGGTGTGTCCTACGCCGCCTACACCCTGATCAGCAAGCACATGGTGGGCGCAACACCCGCTTCGGTCGTGGCGCAGTGCATCTTTTCCTGCGCCGCGGTGATGGCGGCTGTGGTGGCCTGGGTGGTCTCTGGTCCGCCCTCCACCACCGTGCAGGGCTGGGGTGTGGTGTTGTACCTGGGTGTCTTCGCCACCGGCGCCGCCTACCTGCTGTTCACGCACGCGTTGCGTCGCATCTCGGGCACGACCGCGGTCTCGATGGTGCTGGTGGAGCCGATCACGGCGTTTTGTCTTGCAATCCTGGTCGTCGGCGAGCGGCCGCCGGCGGCGGCGTTCGCGGGGCTGGCGCTGGTCATCGCCGGTCTGGCCCTGGTTGTGCGCTCGGAATTGCGCGCCGCGCCGGTG
>JANMYG010000252.1:0-13650 GCA_031381865.1 Betaproteobacteria bacterium
GTCCCGGGAGCCGCCTTCTTCGGGTCCGTCGCACCCATCAGGTCACGGTTCTTCAGGACCGCGTTTTCTCCCTCCAGCGCCTGGATCATCACCGGGCCGGAGACCATGAAGGAAACCAGGTCGTTGAAAAACGGGCGCCCCTTGTGGACAGCGTAGAAAGCCTCGGCGTCGGCACGGGAGAGCCGAACCATGCGTGCAGCGACGATCTTCAACCCCGCGGCTTCGAATCTCGCGTAGATCTGGCCGATGACGTTTTTCGCGACTGCGTCGGGTTTGATGATGGAAAGGGTGCGTTCGATGGTCATGAGTGCTTCCTGGGCGGTTGAAATCATTTTGCCGCTTGGGCAAAGCCTTGCATTTTAGCCTGAGGCGCGGCTTCGCACTGGCGCCAACGCAGCCGGCGCGCGTCGCCTGGCGCGCTCAGCGCGGCCCCGCCAGGTTGTTACCGATTGCGCCCGCCGCGCCGGTTGTTCCCACCGCCGCCGGACCCGTCGGACATGCCGTTGCCGCCGCGTTGTCCGCGGCCCTGGCCCGGCCCCTGGCGCTGCCGGGTGAAACTGTCCGCGCCGATATAACCAAAGGCCGTCTTCATCGGATCGGGTTGCGATTCCGCCGCCTGGCGGTCTGCACGCGCCCCGTCATCGGGACGCTCGGTGCGGGAACGGTTGCGGCCTGGTCCGGGACCGCCCGCACTGTTGCCCGGCCCCACCGGACCTGCCATGCCGGGTGGTCCATTACGCTGGCCATCGGCCGGTCGGCGCTCGGCGCCCGAACGACCGCCTCTCTTGCGCCGGCGGTTGCCGCCCGCGGGTGCCGGCCCATCACGCGCTGGCCCGCTGCTGCGTTCGCCCGCGCGCGCCTCGCCGGCTGAAGCCTCCCGCGCGCCCGACGCCTGGCGCAAAGCGCTGATGTCGCTTGCGTCGAGTTCCATCCAGGCCCCGCGCTTGAGTCCGCGCGGCAGCAGCATCGCGCCATAACGAATCCTGATGAGGCGACTCACGGCATGGCCGACAGCCTCGAACATGCGGCGCACTTCGCGGTTGCGGCCCTCGGAAATGGTGACCCGGTACCAGCAATTGGCACCTTCTCCGCCGCCATTCTCGATCGAGCCGAAATGCGCGACGCCATCCTCGAGGCGCACGCCATCGAGCAGTTTCTGTTTTTCGTCGTTGCTCAACGCACCCAGGACCCGAACCGCGTACTCGCGCTCGAGGCCAAACCGCGGGTGCATCAGACTGTTGGCAAGATCACCCGCGCTGGTGAACAACAGCAGGCCCTCGGTGTTGAGGTCGAGCCGCCCGACCGATTGCCACTTGCCCTGTTGCAGTTTTGGCAGCCGCCGGAATACCGTCGGTCGATTTTGCGGATCGTCGTTAGTGACAACTTCGCCGGCCGGCTTGTGGTACGCAATGACGCGCGCCGACGGCGCCTCCACGCGAAACCGGATCGGCTTGCCATTGACCTTGACGTGGTCTCCGTACTGGATGCGTTGACCGATATGCGCCGGCTCGTTGTTGACCGTGATGCGGCCTTCCATGATCAGCTGCTCCATTTCCAGCCGCGAGCCCATGCCGGCCTGCGCCAGCACCTTGTGCAGTTTGGGGCTGTCTGCCATTGGCGCCAGCACACGTTTGGGCGGCGTCATGTCGGCACCCTCCTCGGCGGCGTCGAAGCGCCCGGATACGACGTCCTGGAACAGGTTTTCCGGTGCGCTGCCGGCACGGGCGTCCAGCCTGCCACCGGCATCGACCGCCCCATCGTCCCCGGCGCCGGGCACGGCTGCAGCCAGCGGGCCGCGCGGCGCCGGCTCCGGCTGCCCGGCTTCGTCGCCAGGCGAGCGGTCCGGCCGTTCCCGGGTCAAGGGTGCGACCTCCGGTGGATTGGCATGCGGGTCCTGCGGAGAGTTGTCATTCATGGTGTGTGCCCGCCAGAGAGCGTGAGTTCACTGTGTTCCCCTGACGCAGGGGCAATTCGTTGTCATGTGGCCCTTCAGCGGGCACGTCGAGCGCCAGTTCCGGTGCTGGCTCGTCCACACTGGCAATGCCACCTCCGGGCACCTGCATCAGTGGCTCGAGCGCATCCACCCCAGCCTGGCCGCGCAAGGGCAACTGCTCGAGCGACGCGATGCCGAGGTCATCCAGAAACTGGCGTGTGGTCGCAAACAACGCCGGGCGTCCGGGCGCCTCGCGATGCCCGATCACTTCAATCCATCCCCGGTCTTCCAGCTGCTTGATGATCAGGGTGTTGATCGTCACCCCACGGATGTCTTCCATGTCCCCCCGCGTCACCGGCTGGCGGTAGGCAATGATGGCCAGCGTCTCCATCGTCGCGCGGGTGTACCGGGGCGGTTTTTCCGGATGCAGGCGGTCCAGGTGCTCCCGCATTTCTGGCCGGCTCTGGAAACGCCAGCCGGAGGCCACCTGCACCAATTCGACGCCGCGCTGCGTCCACTCGAGCTGCAATTCCTGGAGCAGCTGCTTGATCGTCTCGACCCCTACCACGTCGTTGAACAATGCGCGCAGGTCCCGGACCTGCAACGGCTGTTGTGTGCAAATCAAGGCGGTTTCCAGTATGCGCTTCGCCTGGGCCGTATTCATCGTCTTGCGATTCCGGGAAGGGCACCGCAGGGGTGCAGATCAACGAGATATAAGTTGGGGCGCAACGGGCAGACTGAGGCGTCCGCGGTGCGTGCTTCTGGGGGTGTCCCGCGCGTGCGGGTCCAGGGCTGTCAATCCGGATTGTAGCTCAGACCCCAGCGCGACAATGCGGTGGCGAGGTCGGGCGGCAAGGGCGAGCGAAAATCAAGCCGGTGCCCGGTCAGTGGGTGCTGGAGTGCCAGATGGTAGGCATGCAGGGCCTGGCGCTCGAGCCCCGCCGCGGGGGCGCCGGAATAGGCGAGATCGGCGACCAGCGGATGCCCGATAAACGCCATGTGAACCCGGATCTGGTGCGTGCGGCCGGTATGCAGGGTACAACGCACCAGACACCCCGGCTGCGCGTTCTGCAACAGCTCGATCGTGGTTCTGGCCGGCTTGCCGGCGTCACGCGCCATGTCGACCACCGCCATGCGCAGCCGGTTCCTTGGATCGCGGCCGACCGGCTCCTGAACCTCGCGCCGCGATGGCCCCGACCACGGTTTGTGCGCCAGCGCCAGGTACTGCCTTTGTACCGTGCGGGCGGCAATCATGTGCACCAGGGCATCCATCGCCTGGCGGGTTCGCGCCACCAGCATCAATCCGCTGGTGTCCTTGTCGAGCCGATGCACGATGCCGGCCCGCGGCAGCTGCGTGAAGCGCGGGTCGTGGGCCAGCAGGCCATTGAGCAGGGTGCCGCTCCAGTTTCCGGGCGCGGGGTGGACCACCAGACCGGCCGGCTTGTCGACCACCAGCAGGTGTTCATCTTCGAACACGATCTGCAACGGCATCAGCTGCGGTTTGAACGCCTGGCTTTGCGGCGTCGGACGCAGTGCGACACGGGCCACGTCACCGGCCTTGAGTCGCGCCGACGCCTTGACCACCACCATTCCATTGACCTCGACAGCGCGGTCGTCGATCAACTGCTGCAAATAACTGCGCGAGAACTCCGGCATCGCATCGACGAGTGCCCGGTCCAGTCGCGCGCCATGCAACGCCGGCATGACGACCAGTTCGCGCCACTCGACTTGCGGGCCGGATTCCGCCTCGTCTTCGGACTCGGCCGCGCCAATGTCGCCCGATATAATCGCACCGCTGTTTCTTATCAAGGTTGTTCCCATGCTCCGAGTCAAATTATCGATGCTGCGCGTGCTGCTGCTGGCGGGTGCAGGCTTGTTGCTCGCAGCATGCTCGTCGACGCCGGACGACAAGACCAGCAGCTGGAGCCCGAACAAGCTCTATGCCGAGGCCAAGGACGAATTGAATTCGGGTGCCTACGACAAGGCCGCTGTGCTGCTGGAAAAACTCGAAGGGCGCGCCGCTGGCACACCATTGGCGCAACAGGCGCAGCTGGAAAAGGCCTATGCGCACTACAAGGCGGCGGAACCGGCACAGGCGACAGCCGCGCTCGAGCGGTTCATGAAACTCCATCCGGCGAGCCCGGCCATCGACTACGCGCTGTACCTCAAGGGACTGATCAACTTCAATGATGACCTGGGTTGGTTTTCGTTCATCACCCTGCAGAATCTTTCCGAGCGTGACCAGAAGGCGGCCAAGGAGTCGTTCGAGTCGTTCAAGGAACTCGTGACGCGCTTTCCCGATTCGCGTTACGCGCCGGATGCGCGCCTGCGCATGACCTTCATCGTCAACTCGCTGGCCGAATACGAAGTCCATGTTGCGCGTTATTACTTCCGGCGCGGCGCGTACCTGGCGGCGATCAACCGTGCGCAGGCGGCGCTGGCGGATTACCGCGATGTGCCGGCGCTGGAAGAGGCGCTGTACATCATGGTGAAGTCTTATGAGGCGCTGGGAATGCGGCAATTGAGCGACGATTCGAAGCGCGTGCTGGAAAGCAGCTACCCCAACAGTGAATTCACGACCAACGGGTTCAGGCAGGTCAATGCGCCCTGGTGGAAGTTCTGGTAAGTCCCGCCAGTACTTCCGCCAGTTCCGGTTCGGTCTTGATCATGCGCATCGGCGGCAGCGCCGCCAGCAGCCGTCGGCCATATGCCATCGTCGCCAGGCGGGTGTCGCACAGCACCAGCAGTCCGCGGTCCGATTCACGGCGAATCAGTCGGCCGGCTCCCTGTTTGAGTGCCACCGCCGCTTCTGGAATGAAGTAATCGTTGAAGGCGCTTCGGCCAGCCGCCTGCAGGCGCCCGGCCCGCGCTTCGACCAGCGGATCATTGGGTGGGGGAAACGGCAGTTTGTCGATCACCACCATCTGCAGGGCGTCGCCCGGAACGTCGATGCCTTCCCAGAACGACGCCGACGCGACGAGTATGCAACCCGGGCCACCACCGTCGGCCGCGCTGCGCAACCGCTCCATCAGTTCGCGCTTGGGCCCCTGGCCCTGGACCAGGATTTGCATCTCCTGCGACCCGTTGAAACGCAGTTGCAACGCCTCGCTGATCGTCCGCAACGCGCGCAGCGTGGTGGTCAGCACGAGCGTGCGGCCACCAATCAATGGCGCCACGCGCGCCACCAGCGCCGCCACTTGGGCGCTGTGGTCAGGATCAGCGGGCCGGGGCAGGTCACGCGGCACGTAAACGGCGGCCTGGCGCTGGTAGTCGAACGGGCTGTCGACGCGCAGGATCTGCGCGTTGGTCAGTCCGCAGGGCTCGGTGAACCAGCGCAGCAGCGGTTCATCCCCGAGCGTGGCCGATGTGAATACCCATGAGCGACGGCAGTCCGGCTCACTCGCCGCTTTGAGCATCTTTTCCTGCACCGCGTCGGCGATGTCCAGCGGCGACTCGATCAGGCGCAGTTGCGCACCGACGTCGAGCCACCGCACCTTTCCCGGTTCGCGCTCCTTCAGGAAGAACTCCGTCGCGGCCGCCAAGGCGGTTCCGCGCTCACACAGCCGATCGAGGTCGGGGCCGATTTCAGATACGCCGCGCAGCGCGAGTACTGCGCTTGTGCACGCCTGCTGTAGTGTCGCCAGCGCCCCGCTCCAGGCATGTAGCTCCACCTGCTCCGGGGCTGTTTCGGCCCAGCGCAAACGGGAAGCCGCCATCGGGCGTCCGACGAGCATGCGCAGATCACGCGCGGCCCGTTCGACGGCACCAGCCACTTGTTGCCAGTCGCACAGTCCGCGCGCCTGCTGCAACCCGACCGCCAGCAGGTCGCGCGCGAAATCGATCACCTGCCCGGTCGTCAGGTGCCGGCCCAGGAATTGCAGGCCGGTTTCATTGAGTTGATGGGCCTCGTCAAATACCACTGTCTGGACGGTTGGCAGAAGCTCTGCCATGCCGGAATCCCGCACCGCAAGATCGGCAAAAAACAGATGGTGGTTGATGACGACGACGTCCGCGGCCAGGGCCTCCCGGCGGGCCTGGTTCACGTGGCAGACGCGAAATTTCGGGCATTGGGCACCGAGGCAATTCTCGCGCGACGATGTGACGAGCGGCAATACCGGGGAGCGCTCGTCCAGGCCCGACAATTCGGCCATGTCACCGCTCTTGGTAACGTGTGACCACTGCTCGATCTTCGCCAGGGTTCTGGCGGCGATGCGATCCCGGCTTTGAGGATCCTGGCGCGCGATCTCCAGCCGGTGTTGACACAGGTAGCTGGCGCGGCCTTTGAGCAGGGCACAGCGAACAGGCAGGCCCAGCGCCTGAACCAGTTGCGGCAGGTCACGCCCGAACAACTGGTCTTGCAAGGTCTTGGTGGCGGTCGACAAGAGTACGCGGGCGCCACTGAGCAGTACCGGCACCAGGTAGGAGTACGTTTTTCCGACGCCAGTGCCGGCCTCCACGACCAGCGACCCGCCGCTGTCGATCGTGCGTGCGATGGCGATCGCCATTTCCGTCTGTCCGGCGCGCGGTCTGAACTGCGCAATGGCGCGGGACAACGCGCTACCGGGGGCGAAAGCCGACGCGACCTGATCCGGCAGACTCATCCCTCAGGCTTGGTCGTTGGGCGACAACAAGCTGCGGATGCGCGCCATTTCGTCCTTCAGGGCGAGGCGCCGCTTTTTGAGGCGGCGCATCATCAATTCATCGACCGGCATGCTTTCGGCCGCGCGATCTATCAAGGCATCCAGATCGGCATGCTCCATGCCCAGTTCGATCAATCGCCGTTCCGGGGAATGAAGATCTTTTTCCACGACGATGGGCTTAAAATTGGTTTCTTGGGCGTAGTGAGAAGTTGGCTTCGCGCTGGGTTCGATAATACGTGTTTCAGCCATACTTTTCGAGGGCCGATCTGCGCCAGCAGTTCAAAAATGACCAAAGGTTACAGACTCACCGCTTCAACCGGCATTCACAAGGGTGACCGCGACTACCAGCAGGACCGTGTCGCGCTGCTCAACCATCCGCGCGCCAACGGCTGTGTGCTGGCGATTGTTGCGGACGGAATGGGTGGCCGCAGCGGTGGCCGAAAGGCCTCTGACCAGGTCATCATGACCGCCAAGCAGCTCTTTGAGCGCTACGCGCCGGAATCCGACGATGCGGCCGCGATGTTGATGCAGGTCGCCCGCGAGGCGCACGTGGTGATCCGGCTTACCGCCATATCGGCTGAAGAGGAACCGCACAGCACGGTGGCGGCTTTCCTGATCAATCCGGGTGGCGATTGCCACTGGGCCCACGCCGGCGACTCGCGCGTCTACCACTACCAGGGCGGCAAATTCATCCGGCGCACGATCGACCACTCCTACGTGCAGATGCTGGTCAAGCGGGGGGAGATTACCGAGGAACAGGCCAACGTCCATCCCCAGTCGAACATCCTGATGGGCTGCCTGGGCACGGAAAGCGACCCGCCGGTCGACATCCACTTCATACCCAAGCTGCGCGCCGGCGACAGCCTGCTGGCCTGCAGCGACGGCGTCTGGCATTACTTCACCGACGACGAGATCGGCTCAGTGCTGGACAAGCTGTCCGCCCGCGAGGCGACCGAATTCCTGCTTGACAAGGCCCGCGCGCGGGCTATGGGGTCGGGCGACAACCTGTCGCTGGTGGTTGTCAAGCTCGAGCCGCTCGATTCCTGAAGCGGCGATTGCACCCTTCATGGGGTACGCGGGGCCTTCTCGTCCGAGCGCAACAGCTGCTCCGCGGCACGGCGTTTGCGCTGGGCGTCGTTGAGCGAGATCTCCTGGCGTCGCAGGTCGCCCAGTACCTCGCGCCGGCGGCTGCGCACCTCCACCAGGCAATCGTTGACCGCAAACCGGCGGTAGCACTCCACCTCCTGCGCCGCGAACTGCGACTGCTCGGCGGCCCGGGTCCGGCGGATGCGCTCGCGCTCGGCCGCCTCGCGTTGTGCGATGGTGTCTTCAGGCGCCGGCTGCCCCAGCATCGGCGGCGCAACCAGGACCAGCAAAAGGGCCAGGGCAAGATTTTTCATGTCAAATCCGTATCCACCACTCTACGCTCCAGCAACATGAACGCCTTGGTCTGCATTTCATGCAGGCGCGACGCAGTGCGCGCGAATTCATGCGCCAGGGGACCTTCGGTGTACAGCATTTCCGGCTCCAGATCGGCAGACATGATCAACTTGACGCGCCGGTCGTACAACACGTCGACCAACCAGGTGAAGCGCCTCGCCTCCGAGGCCATGCGCGGCGGCATCGAGGGGACATCACTCAACAACACGGTGTGGAACTGCGCCGCGATTTCCAGGTAGTCATTCTGTGACCTCGGTCCACCACACAGGGACTTGAAGTCGAACCATACAACGCCGCCGGCCCGGCGCCGCGCGCGAATCTCGCGCGACTCGATATGCAGCACCGGATCCTCGTCGTGCGCTTCGCGCAAGCGTTCGAACGCGTTGCGCATCTCCGCGTCGGCCGCCGCGCCACGCGGCACATGGTACAGCCGGAGCTGCTCCATCGCGCGGCGCCGATAGTCGGTGCCCGGGCCGATGGCCACCACTTCGAGGCGCTGGTTCAACAGGTCGATCGCGGGCAGGATGCGGCTGCGGTGCAAGCCGTTCGGGTAAAGGTCGTCCGGCTTGAAGTTGGATGTGGTGACGAAACCGACGCCTTGGTCAAACAGCGCGCGCAGCAGGCGGTGCAGGATCATTGCGTCGGTGATGTCCGCCACATGGAATTCGTCAAAGCAGATCAGCCGGTACTTGAGCGCCATCTGCCGGGCAAGTTCGTCCAGCGGATTGACCGTGCCCTGCAATTGGGCGAGCTGGCGATGCACTTCCCGCATGAACTCATGAAAATGCAGCCGCGTCTTGCGCTGCACCGTCACGACCCCGTAGAAACAGTCCATCAGGAAACTCTTGCCTCGGCCCACGCCGCCATGAAGGTACACCCCGCGCGGAATGTCGGGCCGATTGATCAGCTTCTTGAACGCGCTTGAGCGCTGCGACTTGTACGCGACCCAATCCGCGGCACACCGGTCAAGCGACGCGACCGCCGCAAGTTGCCCGGGATCATCACCATAACCGCGCGCAGCGAGCTCGCGTCGGTAGGCCTCCAGGACCGTGGTCACGCGCGTACGTCCACTGCGCCGCAGAACCTGGAGTGAACCGGCACCTAGAAATTTAGGGTGCGTTTGTCAACCGCCAGCGCCGCCTCCTTGGTCGCCTCGCTCAATGACGGATGGGCATGGCAAATCCGGGCGATGTCTTCGCTGCTGGCACGGAACTCCATCGCCACCACGCACTCGGCAATCAGTTCGCTTGCCATCGGCCCGACGATATGCACCCCCAGGATCTCGTCCGTTGCCGCGTCGGCGAGCATCTTCACCATACCCGTCGTATCACCCAGCGCGCGTGCGCGGCCATTGGCGAGAAACGGGAAACTGCCCGAGCGGTAGGCCCGCCCCGCCGCCTTGAGTTGCTGCTCGGTCTGCCCGACCCACGCAATTTCCGGGCTGGTGTAGATGACCCAGGGAATCGTGTTGAAGTTGACATGCCCGTGCTGGCCGGCAATCCGTTCGGCCACGGCGACGCCTTCTTCCTCAGCCTTGTGCGCCAGCATCGGCCCGCGCACCACGTCCCCCACGGCCCAGACATTGGGCAGGTTGGTCTTGCAGTCGTCGTCGACAACGATCGCGCCGCGTTCATCGAGCTTCAGGCCGACCGCGTCCGGATCGAGGCCGGTCGTATTGGGCACACGACCGATGGAAACGATCAGTTTGTCGACCTCGAGTGTCAGGGCCTCGCCTTTCGCGTTGGTGTAGGCGACCGACACCCCTGACTTGCGCACTTTGACTTGGCCGACCTGGACCCCGAGTTCGATCTTCAGCCCCTGCTTCACAAATGCCTTGTGCGCTTCGCTGGCGATCTGCTCGTCCACCGCGCCCAGAAAGGTGGGCAGGCCTTCGAGCACCGTCACTTCAGCTCCCAGCCGGCGCCAGACCGAGCCCATCTCCAGGCCAATCACGCCCGAGCCGATCAGGCCCAATGTCTTGGGAACGGTCGTCATGCGCAGCGCGCCGTCGTTCGACAGGATCCTGTCCTCGTCGAACGGGGCGCCCGGCAGCACACGCGCGCTCGAACCCGTGGCCACGATCACGTGCCGGCCCTGCAACAGCTCTTCGCCGCCGCCCAGGACCTTGATTTCGTATCCGCCGTCGCGCGACGCCACGAACGAACCACGTCCATGAAAGAACGACACCTTGTTCTTCTTGAGCAGGTACAGGATGCCATCGTTGTTCTGCTTGACCACCGTGTCCTTGCGGCTGACCATCTTTGCCAGGTCCAGTCCCAGGCCCTTGACTTCGATGCCGTGGTCGGCAAAGTGGTGCGCGGCGTGGTCGTAGTGCTCGGAAGACTGCAGCAGCGCCTTGGACGGAATACAGCCCACGTTGGTACACGTGCCACCCGGAGCGGGGCCGCCTTTGGCGTTCTTCCATTCGTCGACGCAGGCCACGCTGAGTCCGAGCTGGGCGGCGCGAATTGCGCCGATATAGCCACCCGGCCCGCCACCGATAACGATCACATCGAATTGTCTGGACATGGCCCGCCTTCAGATATCAAACAGCAACCGTGCCGGATCTTCCAGCGCCTCTTTCATCGCCACCAGCCCAAGCACGGCCTCCCGGCCATCGATGATGCGGTGGTCGTAACTCAGCGCGAGGTAGTTGATCGGCCGCACCACGACGACGCCGTTTTCCACCACGGCACGGTCTTTCGTGGCATGTACACCCAAGATCGCCGATTGCGGCGGGTTGATGATCGGCGTGGACAACATCGAGCCGAACACCCCGCCGTTCGATATCGAGAACGTGCCGCCGGTCATCTCCTCGATGCCCAGCTTGCCGTCGCGCGCCTTGCTCCCGTATTCGGAGATCTTCTTCTCGATGTCGGCAAATCCCATCTGGTCCGCATTGCGCAGGATCGGCACCACCAGGCCGCGTGGTGAACCTACCGCAATGCCGATGTCGAAGAAACCGTGGTAGACGATGTCGTTGCCGTCGACCGACGCGTTGAGGACCGGGTACTTCTTGAGGGCGTGCACCGCCGCCTTCACGAAGAAGCTCATGAAGCCGATCTTGACGCCATGCTCCTTCTCGAATTTCTCCTGGAAACGCTTGCGCATCTCCATCACGGGCGCCATGTTGACTTCATTGAATGTGGTCAGGATCGCGTTGGACGACTGCGACTGCAGCAATCGCTCGGCGACCCGCGCGCGCAGCCGGCTCATGGGAACACGTTGTTCCGGCCGCTCGCCCAGATTCACCTTGGGCGTTGCCACCTGCGGCAGGGGCGGCGCGCCGACCGCGACCGAAATGCCCGCGGCGGGAGCTGCCGGCGGGCGCGGAGCGGCGACCGCGGCAAGTACATCGCCCTTGGTGACCCGGCCGTCCTTGCCGGTACCGGCGACGCTTCCGGCCGACAGGCTGTTGTCGGCCATCAGCTTGGCCGCCGCCGGCATCGGCACGCCAGCCATGGCGGGCGCCGGCGCGGTCGCAGGCTGCGACCAGGCTGCCGCCGGCGCCGGGGCGACAGCAGTTGGGGCTGCGGCTGCCCTGCCCTCGGTGTCGATGCGCGCGATCAACTGCTCTGCGGCGACGGTGGAACCGTCTGGCGCCAGCAACTCCGACACCACACCCGCGGCAGGCGCCGGGACCTCCATGACCACCTTGTCCGTCTCGACCTCGATCAGGATTTCATCCATGGCGACCGCATCGCCCACCTTCTTCTTCCACTGGAGCAAGGTTGCCTCCGCGACCGACTCGGACAATTGCGGGACCTTGACTTCTACGATGGCCATATCAATTCTTTCGACGACTGTTGTTCATTCCGGCACGTGCTGCAGCGCTCACTTGGTGAGCACGAAACCCTTGAGTTTCGCGAATGCACCGTCCACCAGCGCTTTTTGCTGGTCCTGGTGCAGATGGGAGTAACCGACAGCGGGTGACGCCGAGGCGGACCGGCCGGAGTAACCGAGCTTCTGCCCGTCCTGCATGTTTTCATGGATGTAATGCTGCACGAAGAACCAGGCGCCCTGGTTCTGTGGTTCGTCCTGGCACCACACGATGTCGGTCACATTCGGATATTTCTTGAGTTCGGTGGCAAACGCCTTGTGCGGGAACGGATAGAGTTGTTCGACGCGAAGGATCGCAGTGTCCTCCGAACCCCTTTCTTCGCGTTTGCGCACCAGGTCGTAATAGACCTTGCCCGAGCACAGGATGATGCGCTTGACCTTGTCGGCCCTCATCTCCTTGTTCTCGGGAATCACGGTCTGGAAACTGCCCTTGGTGAACTCGGACAAAGGCGACGCCGCGTCCTTGGCGCGCAGCAGCGACTTCGGCGTCATGATGACCAGCGGCTTGCGCAAGTTGCGCACCATCTGCCGGCGCAGGATATGGAATATCTGGCTGGCCGTGGTGGGCTGCACCACCTGCATGTTGGTATCGGCACTGAGTTGCATGAAACGCTCCAGCCGCGCCGAACTGTGCTCGGGACCCTGGCCTTCATAGCCGTGCGGAAGCATCAGCGTGATGCCGTTCACACGGCCCCACTTGACTTCACCCGAGGCGATGAACTGGTCTATGACAACCTGGGCGCCATTGACGAAGTCGCCAAACTGCGCCTCCCAGATCACCAGCGTATTCGGGTCGTTCGACGCGTAGCCGTATTCGAAAGCCAGCACCGCCTCCTCGGACAGGATCGAGTCGATGACCACGAACGGTGCCTGGCCGTCGGCGACGTTCTGCAGCGGGGTGTAGGTACCCTCGTCGAACTTCTCGCGGTTCTGGTCGTGAATCACCGCATGGCGGTGGGTAAAGGTACCGCGGCCGCAGTCCTCTCCGCTCAGGCGGACCGGATAACCGCTCGCCACCAGCGACGCGAAGGCCATGTGCTCACCCATGCCCCAATCCACCGGGATGTCGCCGCGGCCCATGGCCGCGCGGTCGGCGTAGACCTTTCTGACCAGCTGGTGCGGGGCCACGCTGTCAGGGATCGTTGTGAGCCTGGCCGCCAGCCGCTTCCACTCTGCCAAGGGAATCGCCGTGTCGCCGGCGTCGGTCCATTTCCGGTTCAGGTACGGCATCCAGTCGACTGCGTATTTGCTCTTGAAATTCGTCAGCACCGGGTCGAAGGTGTTCTTGCCGGCGTCCAGCGCGGCGCGTGTGGCCTTGACCATGTCGTCGCCCAGGCCGGCGTCGAATCCCTGCGCGGCCAGCTTGTCGGCGTACAGGCGGCGTGTGCCTGGGTGTTGGGCGATCTTCTTGTACATCAGCGGCTGGGTCAAAGCCGGGGTGTCCTGCTCGTTGTGGCCGAGCTTGCGAAAACAGATGATGTCGACCACCACGTCCTTCTGGAACTCCATGCGGTATTCCAGCGCCATCTGGGTTGCCAACACCACCGCCTCCGGGTCATCGCCGTTGACGTGCAGCACCGGCGCCTCGATCATCTTGACCACGTCGGTGCAATACAAGGTCGAGCGTGAATCGCGCGGGTCGCTGGTGGTAAAGCCGATCTGGTTGTTGATGACGATGTGAACGGTGCCGCCGGTGAAATAGCCACGCGTTTCAGCCAGCGCCAGCGTTTCCATCACCACGCCCTGGCCGGCAAACGCGGCGTCACCGTGCACGATGATGGGCAGCACGGTGTCACC
>JANMYG010000274.1:0-13340 GCA_031381865.1 Betaproteobacteria bacterium
CTGCGAGATCACGCGCCAGGCGCGGCAATGGGCGCAGGGCTTCGACGCGCATTCGCTGCTGGTGCTCGGGCGGGCAATGAGCCGCTACGACCTGTCTGCCGAGCTGGGCCGCATCCGTGCACGCGTGTTGTACGTGTTGTCGCGCACCGACAAGCTGTTTCCTCCGGCACTCGCGCACACCGTGCTCCCGGCGCTTGCCGCTGCCGGAGTCGATGCGCGTTATTGCGAGATCGACACCGCGCACGGCCATTTCGGCTCCGACCTGGATGTGGCGCAGTGGGCGCCGGTGCTCGGCGCGTTTTTGGCCGAGCTGGTGGCGCAACCTTGATGTCGATCAATGGATGCAATGCGTTTTCGGTGCATCATGAAAATGTTGATTGCGCATCTGGCGATCGACGATTTGACCCGTGGTGAAAGCGGCCCTGGACCAGGGTTGAAGCACCCGCAGTCCGTGGATCCCGGAGCGAGTCCGGGATGACGATTGGTGGGGCGAGTCCGGGATGACGATTGGTGGGGCGAGTCCGGGATGACGACTGATGGGGCAAGTCCGGAATGACGGTCAACGCGGCGGCATGGCGACCAACGGGGCGGCATGGCGACCATCTACCCAACCTCTGTCGTGAATGAACCAACGCCAAACCATTGCAACCAAGGAAATACGCATGACCACTTTTCACGCCGTCGTCTGGCTGGACAACACCGAAGCGCATGTCGCCATGTTCGACCGCGAGCACATGGAGGCGCAGCGCATCAAGTCGCGCAGCCACCACAAGCACCAGGGCAAGGCCCAGGACAGCGGGACGTTTTTCACCGAGATCGCCGCCGCGCTGGCGGGCGCGCATGAAGTGCTGCTGGCGGGCCCGGGCCTGGTGCGCAACGAGTTTCGCGACTGGTGCGCGAGCCACCAGGCGGCGCTGGCAAAAACCATCGTCGACTCGGTGTCGGCCGACCATCCGAGTGATGGCCAGCTGGTGGCCATGGCGCGCCAGTATTTCCGCAAGTTCGACAACATGGCGGCCGATCCGTCGATCGCCTGATGCCGAATTGAATTCGAGCGGCAAGCTCGTTCGGGCTTGAGCTTGTGGAGGCCGCTCGGCCCTTGGACCCTTCGACGGGCTCAGGACGGGCCGAGATCAGGGTGAACGGTTCATATCTTTCAACGCCAGGGCTTACGGATCAGGTGCTGCCGGTCGTCAGGACCAGGCCGTCCGCGGTGGCGCGGTACACCCCGGCCTCGGTCACGACAAAATCCATCGCGATGTCGTGCGGCTGGGGCCGGATGGTGGCGATGCGAGAGAGTTCGAACCCGACCGCTATCTTGAGTGGCGCCGGCTGCATGACCGCCAGCGTGCGGTCGAAGTAACCACCACCGTATCCGAGCCGGTAACCCAGCGCGTCGAAGCCCACCGGCGGGATCAGCAGCGCCGTGGGCCGCAACACGTCGGTGCCGTCGGGCACCGGCAGGTCGAATACACCCTTGCGGGTCGACACGCCCGGCCACCAGGCGCGGAACTCCAGCGGCGCGTTCTTCTGCAGCACCACCGGCAGCGCCACGCGCGCGCCCGCATTGCGCAGTTCGTGGATCGCGAATCGCGGGTCGAATTCGCCCTTGAACGGCCAGTAGAAGCCGACCACCGACTGCTTGAGCACCGGAAAGCGCCCGAGCAGCAGTTTCGTGATCGCCCGGCCCCACTGCCGGCGCTGGTCGGCCGGTATTGCCATGCGTTGCGCGAGCAGCGCCGCACGCTGCTCGCGCCGCCAGCGCGTGATCTCTTCGGGCAGGGTGTCGGCCATATTGGGCAGTCCGTTGGTGCAGGCCGGGTCAGGCGCGTTCCGGGCAGTCCGTTGGTGCAGGAGGGGTCAGGCGCGTTCCACCACCGCACGGCCGGCCTGCACCACGAAGCGCGCCAATGTCTCGACAGCCGTGTCCCTGCGTGTCACGTCGTCGACCACGCGCAGGGTGGTGGTGAGCCGTGCGGGCGTGAACTCCGCCACACCGTAACCCTTGCGCCTGCCATCGGCAAACACGAAATGCGGATTCTCCGCCAGCCACTCGGCAGTCCTGGAGTTACCGTCCGAGCGCGCGCTGATGCTGGTGCCGCAGAATTCGACCCCAATCGACGCGCTGGCCGGATCGGCGTAATCGGCCTTGACGTGGCCGACCCAGTTCTCGTGCACGTCGCCACCCAGCAGCACCGGATTGGCCACGGCGTTGCGCCGCAGCGCATCGGTCAGCCGGTTGCGTGCCGCGCCGTAACCGTCCCAGCCGTCGTTCCACATCCGCCTCGGCGCCCCGGGGCTGAAATCGCGCGGGCCGAACAGCGTCTGCTGGCCGACCACGTTCCAGGTAGTGTTGCCGCGCGCTGCCGCAAACTGCGCGTCGAGCCAGGCTTCCTGCTGTTTTCCGAGCATGGAGCGTTTCGGGTCGTCCCAGGCCGGGCAGGCGGCCGGGTCGACCACACTCGAGCCGGGCCGCGCGTCGCGCGTGCACACCTGCGCGTCCTTGTATTGCCGTGCGTCCAGCAGCGTGAGGTTGGCCAGCCGGCCATGGCGCCACTGCGAGTAGATGCGCATCTCGGCGCCACTGGCCAGTCCGGCCACGGCCTGTGTCAGCACCGAGGCGCGCACCGGCATATGTTCGTAGAAGGCCTGGTAGGCCGCGGCCCGCCGGGCCATGAAATCGGGCACCGCCGGGCCGCTGTCGCCGGCCTGGATACCGGCATAGTCGTTGTGCACTTCGTGGTCGTCCCACGTCACCAGCCAGGGGCAGGCGGCGTGCATGGCCTGCAGGTCGACCTCGCTCTTGTGCAGGGCGTAGCGTTTGCGGTAATCGTCCAGCGTCAAGGTCCAGCCCAGTGAATGGGTGCGCACCGCGTTGGCCGCGCCCGGGTATTCGTAGATGTAGTCGCCCAGGAACAGCACCAGGTCGAGGTCTTCCTGCAGCATGTGGCGGTAGGCGCTGAAGTAGCCGTGTTCCCAGCGCTGGCAGGATGCGTAGGCCAGCCGCAGCCGGGCGGCCGGCGCATCCGCGGCCGCGAAGGTGCGGGTGCGGCCAACGGCGCTCACAGCGTCGCCGGCCATGAATCGGTAGAAGTACCAGCGCTCCGGCTCCAGCCCGCTGGCCTCCACATGCACCGAGTGCGCCAGCTCCGCCACGGCCGGGGCCTGGCCGCTTTGCACCAGCTGGGTGAACTTGTCGTCGTGCGCCATTTCCCAGCGCACGACGACCGGTTCCCGGCCGATGCCCGAGCCGAACAACCCGGGCAAGGCGAGCCGCGTCCACAACACCACGCTGTCGTGCGTGGGCGAGCCGCTGGCGACGCTCAGCGTGAACGGGTTGCTGCCGAAGCGGGCCTGGCTCCAGGCGCTGCGCGGCAGCCACGACGCGGTGGCACAGGCCGCGGCCAGTTTCAGCCAGCGGCGGCGGTCGCCCAGGATCGAGGTGTGCATGACGGTTTCTGTCACCACCCTTGCGACAGCATCTCCCGCGCGCTCAACCCATTCAAGACCGAAGCGCAGGTCTCCCAGTCCGCGTCTTCCACCTTGCTGTATTTCGCATCGAACGGGTTGCGCGTGGCCGTGCAGCGGTCGATGAGCAGATTGGCGGCCTGCTCGTCATTCAGGGCGACTTGCACCCACACGTCTTCCAGCGTGTCGGGGATCTGCCCGAACAGACCGTGAATCGCCTCCAGTCGGTCAGCCAGCACCTGGTGGACCCGATCCTCGACGGAGTCACGGTAGCGCAAATTGGCGATCCAGATTTCGCTGCGCGCCTGGCCAATGCGCTGGATACGGCCTTTGCGTTGCTCAAGACGGGTCGGGTTCCAGGGCAAGTCGATATTGATCAGCGTGCCGAGGCGCTGGAGATTGAGTCCCTCCGAGGCGGCGTCGGTGCCAAGCAAGAGCTTGAGGTCACCGGCGCGAACGCGGTCTTTCAGTACGTTTCGGTCGCAGCGTTGAAACTTGCCGTCACGCCACAAACCGGAACGGTTGCTGCCGGCATACAAGCCGATGTCCATGCCCGCGAACTCTGCGCGCTTGGCCATTTCGTCACCGATCCAGCGCACGGTGTCGTAATACTGCGAGAACAGGATGCAACCCAAGTCGAGCCAGCGGCGGGTGACGCCTGGAATGGTGCCATGCAAATAACCGATCAGCGCCTCCAGCTTGGGATCGTTGTTGCCGCCTTGTCTGAGCAGATCGAGGCAGCGGCGTAGTGACTTGATTTCAGGGCCGGTGAAATCCTTGAAATCGCTGGCACCCTGGGGCGGCCTGCCAAGCTGCGCGGGTTCTTCTTCCTCGGGGTCATACTCCTCATCATCATCGGGGACAAAGGGCTCGTCGCCGAGGAGCTTGCTGACGGTGCGACGGCCGGCCTCCATCGAACTGCCCAGGCGGCGCAACAACAGTGTCTTGAAAAATCCTGCTCCTTTGACGCGCTTCTGCAGCAAACGGGAGAACGCTTCGGCCTCCTGGTAGGCATCCCGCAGGTAGCTTCCAAGAACCAGCGCGCCGGCGTCGTCTTCACCGAACAGCTTCACCGTCACCTTGGGCAAGAAGGTTCCGCCAGTTGCCGGATTGATCGTCGCTTCAAGATAGGCGCGGGTGCGGCGCACGATACAACGCAGCATGGGGTTGAAGTGCTCGCCGAAATTTGGCAACAGGCCATTCTGGAGCTGCACCCGCTGGATCGCTTGCGACAGCTTGTCCAGACTCTCGGGGTTGAATTGCCAGCGGGTGTCGCCTGCATCCAGGGCTCGGCGGATGCGGTCGAAGGCCGGGTCTTCAATCCGTGACGGCAGCGGGTCGCGCACGTATTGCCAGCCATCGCGCACATCCGCGGTCGGCACCGCGGTGTCGCCTGTGGCAATGTCAAGGCAAAGGCTTGGACGAAACCACGGGCTGGTCTGCGTCGAGCCACCGAGTACGCCGTCGTTGCCGTGGGAAAGAATATGCAGCAGATCCCACGCCTCGACCGGGTGCAACTGCACCGGTGTCGCCGTGGCCAGCAACATGCTTTTCGTTTTCGGGCCGATGAGCCGCAGGAATGCCATCAGTTTGTTGGGCTCCGCCTTCTCGTTGATTTCATCGGCGCTGGCCTCCACCTTGGGCACATTGCTGCGACGGGCGCGGTGCGCTTCATCCACGATCACGCAGGTGTAGCTTCGCGCCAGCAGTTGATTCACCACCTCCGACAGGCCGCGCACCACCAGCCCCTGCGACACCAGACCGATGCGGCGCGGGCACTTGCCGAGCGCCTTCACGCTGCCCGACGGATATTCCAGATCGTTCTCATCCACCCAGGCACGGCCATTCCAGCGGGCGGAAGGCAGCATGAGAAATTTCATCAATTCATCCTGCCACTGCTGCAGCAGCGGTTTGGGCGCAAGCACCAGGATCGGCCCGCCATTCGGATCGTCCAGCGCCATCAGCAGGGCGGCCATCGCAAGCTGGATGGTTTTGCCCAAGCCCACCTGATCGGCCAGCACCAGGCGTGCACCGCCCAGCCGATGCCGCTGTAGCGCCAGACTCGCGAAATACTTCTGGTGTGGCATGAGGCCCTGGTCGCGGCGATACACCGGCGTTTCCACCGCCGCTGTGGCAGCGACCAGTGTTGGGTCGGCAATCGCAGCCAAATCGGCCGGTTCGACGACTTTTCGCGCAATGATGCGCTGCACGTCTTGCACAATGAACGGGCAGCAGGCCAGATCCACGGCACGCGCATCGTTCCACAGCGCATCGAACTCCTCCTGCACCCAGGCAATGGTTTCCGGGTCGTTGTCTTCCCACAGCAGCTCGTAATTGCGCTGCCAGGCCGATGCACTCTCGTTGACGCTGCCAAGGAAGGCCGTGGCCGAGCCGTCGGCCCGCCGAACGATGCCCGCTTTGCCGTGTATCAAGCCGAATGCTGAATCGGGCAACACCCGCACTTCCATCTTTTTGTTGGTCAAGGCGGCGTATAGCGCCCGGTATCTCGGCAGTGCAGCAGGCGGCGCATCCTCGGGCTTGCCAGCGCACCAGCTACGACGCAGCGCGGCCTGCGCCGCTGCAGCCGTGATCAGGTCTTGCGGATCAAGGTCCGAATTGCAAATGATGCGCACCGGCCCGGCAACACTTGCCAGCGCTTCCCCGGCTACCTCGAACAAACTGGAGCGGAAATAGCCCGCGATGCGGTCGTAGGAAACCGCGCCAGCCAGTCGTTGCGCCAGTACGGTCTGGTCAAGTCGGCTACGGCGGCTGGAATGGCGCTGAATCACTCGTCCCCGGCCTGCGCCAGCAAAATCCGCGCAATATCGTCAGACATCCAAAGCCCGGCAGTGCGAAGTTTGGTTATCCCGTCACCCACCGACGCCAGCAAACCGCGCCGCCTGGCAAGCACCAGCAGCCCACCTGTGTCAAACATTGGAATGCCCAGCGTCTGGGCGCACCGACGCGCCTCCATGTCATCGATGACGGCACGCACTGGCGGGTTGGCCAGTGGATAACTCAACACCGCGGTTTCACCAGCACCCAGTGCCCAGGCGGCAACCCGTGGCGAACTCTCCACATCCTCAAGCACCGGCCAGGTTTGCTGGTGCAACTCGCGCGCAGCAGCGTCTTTCCACTCGTCCAAAACCACCTCTTGCCAAACGTCTCGCGGCACCACGATGCGCTTGAACATGCGCGGCAAAAGATCTGCCTGTCCACTGCGGAACAGCGCGATCAGGGGCGAAGCGTTGATGACGACCGCCTCAATCCGCATCGCGCAGTTCCTCGGCCAGCTCCTCGGCGGTGTATTGGAACGGGCTCACCTTGTAGCGCGAAAGCGCGTCGATAAAGCCGGCGCGGGTCAATCCGGCAATCTCGGCGGCACGGCCTTGGGAAAGGCTGCCCAGTTCATACCACTTCACTGCAGCAACGACGCGCATTTCCTGCGCAAAATCCTTCGGTGTTCGATGCAAAACGGCAAACGCCGATTCAGGCATGTCCAGCGTCAGTTGTGTCATGGCTCACTCCCTGGAAGAAGACGAAGTTTGGCACATCATGCGTGATCGTTGCGCAAGCGCCCAGCCAGAATACGGGCGGCTTCCGAGTCGGCACTCCACTCGTTCATGCCCTCGCCATTGCCCAGTGCGGCAAGCCATTCGAGCAGAAAGACAAAAGCTTCGCGTTTGCCCCAATAACCCTGGCCAAAGGTGTCGCGCAGATATTGGCGGCCGGGCTCCGGGTTATTGCCGGCGGCACTGGTCTCGCGCACAGCGAACATCAGGTGGCGCAGGGGAGCTGCGGCAAACGGGTGCGGGCCTGCGCTGGCCGCGCGGCCACGGCGGGCGGGCAAGGCCGCCGCATCCGCGCCACCGCCCTGTTCGGCGCCTTGAACCGGCACCAGCAGGCTCGCCGCCAGGCCGGAGGGCGTGAACATGCGGGTGCCGTTGGCCTTGTCGCTTTTCAGCAGCGGCTTGATGTCGGTCACACCAAAGCCACGCGCCAGCTCTTCGTACATGCCTTTGCGGCGCTCGCCCCGGCTCTCGATGTCCAGCGCACGCAGGTAGTAACGCTCCACTAGCGAGAGATTCCGCCACGAGTTGTCCAGCCCACGGGGAATCAGCGTATCGCAGGCGATGCCAAGCGCGCGTTCGATCACGGTTTCGAAGTCGCTCTTCTCATTCTTGCCCCGCACGGCAAAAACTTCGTGCTCCACGTCTTTGCCATCCAGGTTGCCATATTGCGTCAGCACCTTGAGTGCGGCTGCGTAGGCGGCGAGCTGGTAGTCGGCATCGTTGAAGTTGGGTTCGCCGTCTTCGTCCAGCGCCTGCATGGACGCGATCTGGCGCTTGACTTCGTCTTCGACCAGCGGATACACCTCGTCGAGGAAGCCGGGCTCGTTGGCAGTGCGTTTGCGCAGCACCAGGCAGACAGTGCCCTGCACATAGTTGCCCTTCTTGATGCCAACCGCTTCGGTTTCGGTGCTGATGGTCCACGCTGCGGTGGCCTTGAGCCCGGCAGCCCAGAGGATCATGCCCAGGTCGGCCCACACTGCCGGGTCCTGGTGGGTAAACATCACCATCTGCAAGCCGTTGTCCGGCATGTGGCAGGCCAGGTTCTTGTAGATCTCCACCATGGAGCGGCGGAAGTCCTCGCCGTCACCGCGCACAGCCAGTTCGGCGCGGGCGTCTGGTGTCCATTCGGGGAAAGCCTTGGTCAGTTGCTTGTCGTACCAGGCGAGGAAGAAGTCGCCGAGTTCGTGGTAGTTCACTGCATCGGCGTAGGGGGGGTCGGTAATCCAGAGGTCGCAGGTTTCGCGTAGGTCGCGGGCATCGCTTGCAATCACACTACGCTTCCGCTGGAATCTATCTTTGAAAATGCGATCAATAACTTGAGAGGACGTGTGCAATTGCGAGAATGCTCGCGAACAAAAGTTAGACAGCGTGTTTAACGCTTGGTTGCTGAATACATCTACACCACCTTCATGGATTGGACTCGATTGCCAGCGAGTGAGACGAGCGTCAAAATTCGCCACTCGCCCAGTTGAAAGCAAACTTGCCGCCTTGACCGCCAACGAGCTACTTGGAGAAGTTGAAAACTGGGTCTCAGCGATCAGTCCGTGTGTGAGCAACTGGTGTGGAGTGAACAAGTGGTGCCAATGGGTCCAACCACGTTCTCGGAAAAGTCGATCAGTCTCTGCACCGCGATCGGGGATCGCCGCAGACGGTATGAATCCCTCGCGTTGCCAATCCGTGAAGCGTTCGCGCAGCAGCGCAAGCACCTTGACTTCGCGGCCCAGGTCTGCGGTATCGGGCGCGGCATAGCGGCGTTTGCCCTGGGCGTCGATCCAGCGGATGCAGTAGAGCCGTTCCTGAAACACATCTCCGGGGCGCGGCACCATGTCGTCATTGCTCCAGCGTCGCAGCCCTTCGGGGCCGCGCAAGGCTTCCACCGACCAGGAGCGGCTGGCATCGAAGGGATCGACCACCCGGCTATCCACGGCCGTGGCGCCCTTCTTTTCTTTGTAGAGTTTCAGCTCGGCATCCGACACGATGACGATTTCCGGCTGAAGACGGTCCGAGTTTGCGTTGCGCTGCCAGCGGGCGACGACCTTGGATTTTTCACCGATCAGCCAACTCGGGGCGAGCGGGATGAAGTAGTCACAGCCCTCTGGTTTCACCTCCACGCAGTAGAGGTAAGCGTCGGCGCGTTCGCCGTGCTCGTTGTGCTCGATACCCCATACGGTGACCTGCCGGTCGGCGGTGGCCAGTGCTGATGCCTGCACGCGCATCACTTCTTCCTGCACTGCCTGGCCGCCGCCGAGCAGATTCAGGCTGGCCCAGGTAAGCAGGCCGGCGACCGGATTGAGGTCGGAACCGAAGGCATCGCAACCAATGCGGGCCGCCTCGAAGGGAATCGAGCCGCCGCCGCAAAAGCTGTCGCCCACGCGCGGCGTGTGGCCAAAGGCGCGTTGCCCAAGTTGCTCCACCAGTTCAGCGAGTTTGCTCGCGCTGGTATCGAGGTGGGCGTTGATATCCGCCCACGCGGCATCAGTGGGGCCGTCGATATTTTCCGGGCGTTCACAGTCGGTCAGGCGCTCGGCGTATGGCAAGGCATCAAAGGCCGCGCGCGTGCGCTTGCGTTGGGCCGCAGGCTTGCAGCGCTGCCAGGTACCGTCGTCGTCCATGGTGAGGATCTTGAGAAATATCTCGCGGTCCTTCTTCGGGTTGCTCGACGCCGGCATCAACATGCCAACAATGGCGGCACGCACCAGGATCAGCGGCTTGCGGCCCCACCATTTCCCAAGGCGGGTAAGCGTCTGCCCGTTGTTTGCCTTGCGCTCCTTGTATGCCTCCGCCGACAGGCGGGCGATCGGGAACTGGGTTTCGATGAAGGTGGTCATGGGGCGGGACGATTTGAAATATGCGACCAGGTCTTCCTCTTCAAGGATGGCGTGCAGTTGTGTATTGCTCAGGGCTGCCGTCACGCTGCCGTCGGCTTCGCGGACGATGGGGAATGGAATCACTTGGCAGTCACCCAGTTTTCCAATTGCAGCCCCAGGACTTTGGAAAACTCGCGGGTGTTGTTGGTGACCAGCACGGCATTGACGCTCAGTGCGTGCGCGGCAATCAGGGTGTCCAGAGAACCAATCGACTGACCCCGGCGCTCCAGGTCAGCGCGTAAATCACCATAAGCCCACATGGCAGCCATATCAAAAGGGAGAACTTCCAGTGGGGCCAGAAACATTTCCAGCGCCTGGCGATTGCGCGCCGAGGTGCTTTTGGCAACACCAAATGCAAGTTCCGCGGCCACCACACTCGAAAGCCCGATGTCACCGAGCCGATACCGATGAAAACGCGCCAGCACTTCGGGCGGCTTGGTGTTGATGATGTAAATACAGATGTTGGTGTCAAGCAGAATCATGCGGCAATCTCGGCACGAATTTGCGTCGCAGGTTGCTCCCGTGTCATGACAAACCCTGGCTCGAAGGATGACAACGCGGTTTCCAGGGTTTCCCAGGGGTCGTCCACAGGTAGCAGGAGAACGCCATTGCCAAAATGCTTGACAACCACTTCGGTGCCGGCAAACCGGTACTCCTTGGGTAACCGAACGGCCTGGCTGCGGCCCGATTGAAAAAGGCGTGCGGTATCCATGTGAAGCTCCGAAAAAGATGGTGATTACCAATGATAGATACTTTTTGCCGAAGTGTCAGCCGACGATCGAGGAACTGCTCAGTGAGTCATCACAGATCTCAGAGGGCAAGCGAGAGCTGCGAATGCCCGAGCAGCTCTCGCCTGGCCTTGGGCGACAGGCCCTCGCCTTTGACAAACGGGTTGTCGGCAATGGCCGCGCGTAATGCCTTGCGCCAGCCCAGGCCCTTCTGCATGGCCTGGCCGGTGGTGGCCACCGTCATGGTGTAGAGCCACCAGCGCTCCTCGGGGGCCAGTGCCTCCCAGTTGTGCAGGGCGTTCGGGATGTCGTCGGGTGAGGCGTCTTCCACCGCCCAGCACAGGATGCAAAGCTCCTTGCCCAGCGACGGATGCACCGGCACCGGCTTGGCCGGGTTCTTCAGAAACTTGGCGGGGGGCAGGCCGTTGGCGCGCAATCGGCGATTGGCTTCGTCCCAGAACGCCGGGGCCAGCATCATCCAGCGGTTGCGGTCGATGACCACCCTCAGCGACGGGTCGTTGGGCGATGGCGCATCCACCGCCCGGGCACCCAGGTGGTCGATGTCGCTCCCGCGATGCTCGGTGATACAAACCATTTCACTGCTTGCGTTGCCCTTGGGAATGTCGATCAAAAAGCCGTGCCGGGCTTCATCCGGCAGAAAGCCCAAGCCGATGACCTTGCGCGCGACGGATAGTGCGGTGCGTGCCATGCTTACTGCGCCAGGGTCTGGCTGACCTTGGCGGCATTGAACGGCTGGTTGGTGGCCCGCAGCCAGTCGAGCAGCGCCTGTCCGGTGGGGAAAGCAAGGCTGCCCACCGTCATACGCAAGCTGCCGCCGCCGACGATATCCTGCAGCCGCAAGGCGACGGATTTCACCGCGGCGGCGGCGTAGCCACCGTCCAGCGCGCCGGAATACTCGACGTTCTGCTGCCCATCGCTGCTCTCGGCCGTGAGGCTGATGTCGTGGGCCACCACCGCAACACCGCTGCTCGCGGCCTGTTCCAAGCGCTGGATGATGTCCCACACCGCCGTGGTGTCGTCAAGTCTGGTCTGTTGGGTCCAACGGGCCGCAATGGTGGGATCAACGGCGGGGTGGGCATCCGTTCCCGGCGGCGGAATCGGGATGCGGATGGTGTCGGAGTTCAGGTCGTAGCCGTTGGATACGGCCATGGCGCATACGATGCGGCACTTTGCGGGGACGCGAAAAACCCCGTCGTAGGTGGCGGTTCCCACGCTGGTGGGCGATGAGCCATCGGTGGTGTAACGAATAAAGACGCTGTTGGCCTTGGGCAAGGCAAGCAGCTCGACCTCAAAATGGTCGCCCCGGTTGTGCAACTGGTATTTGAGGCGGAGCTTTGCCGTCCATTCCTTCACCACGCTGACGCGGGCCATGTCGTCCGGGTCGTAGGCCAGAAAGCGGTAACGCAAACCCGTAGCCTCAAAACGCGTGGGCGTGGGCACCGGGCTGGACGCGCTGGTGGGGTCGGCGTCGCCGGTTTCAAAGACAACCGCCGGTGCATGCAGCGGTTCGACTTTCAAGAAGGTGTGGCCATCACCGTCTTCCTGCACGGAGAGTTCGCGAATGGACACCTCGGGAGCGGGCGGGGCAAACGGCCCGCGGCGGATGTGATTGCCTTCTTCGCGCCAGATTCCACGGCGCAGGCATTCGGCCTTGAGGTCATCAAGCGCCGAGATTTTGTGCAGTGGCCAGTTGGTATTGACTGCGGCGGCGCGCTTGAAGTCTGACCACAGAACGACTCTGGATTCCGAAGAACCAAACAAGCGCGCCTCGGCCCGGGTGCGGAAGCTGTCGTCGTCGATCTTGGCGGTAAATTTTTGCGCCCCTTCAAGGGTATGGCGCAGCGTTGCTTCGCCGCTCTGGTTACCGGCAAAGGCCAGATCGATGCCGGTGGTTCGCAGCGCGGCATTGATCGACGGGTAAACAATCTGGTCGAAGGCTTCTTTCAGCGCGGCGGTGAATTGCAGGCCCACGCGGTCGCGCAGGGCATCGAGCGCGCGCCACTGCGGATCGTCGGCAGGCGTGTTCTCCGACTTGAGTTCGTCCTCGATGCTTTGCAAGGCACGGGTCTGGCGGGCCGAATCGAGCACTTTCTGGAAAGTGTCGCGCGAGCCGGTGAGAAAGAGTACGCGGTTCTTGTACTGCTGCTGCTCCCACCATGCCTGCCAGTCGGCGGAGATAGGCAACTGGTTGGCCTGGCCCCCAGGGCGCACGATGACGAGCGTGGTCTTTTCCTGCTCGACCTGCACTTGATCGGGTGGCGGTAGGACTTTGATGACCTGGTAACAATCGCGGAGCGAAGCAGAAAAGTAGGACTCCAAGTGTTCTCGGAGCATCCGCTCAACCGTTTCGGCGTGGAGTGAGAGCGCCGTCGAACGCAGCTTGGCGGCGAGATTCTGCTGGTTCTTAAAGAACAGGCGGCCGTCGGCTGAATTGTGGAGATACCAGGTACGGGTCGCCAGTTTGTCGAGGACATTGGCCTTGAAGGTGGATAAGTCGCGACCGGGACGCTGCAGACAATCGACGAGTTGATATTCGCGCAGGCCGTGGATGGCGCCCGGCGTTGTCGAAAGCGAGGCAACGAGGGTAAGACGAGCAGCGTCAGACGCATCGGAATTTCCATTGGCGAGGTCGATTTGCTCAACTTCCGCATCGCCGCTATGCGCAATATCGTGGGCGATGGCCT
>JANMYG010000321.1:0-1716 GCA_031381865.1 Betaproteobacteria bacterium
CAGGCGCTGGCGCGCATCGCGGGCTGGGGCCACCGCAATGGCGGCCTCAGGCTCAAGGACAAGTTCGAGCGCAGCCGCGACGCGGCCTATGTGTTCCCGCATGTGCGCCAGACCATCGAGGACGCCTGGCGGCGCGCCGGCGTTCCCGGCATCGGCGCCATCGACGGGGTGGAAACCCACGACTGCTTCACCACCACCGAATACATGGCGATCGACCACCTCGGCCTGACCGCCCCGGGGCAGAGCTGGCAGGCGGTGGAAGACGGCCGCATCGAGCGCGGCGGCAGTTGCCCGGTCAACATGAGCGGCGGCCTGATCGGTTGCGGCCACCCGGTCGGCGCCACCGGCGCGCGCATGTTGTTCGATGCCGCGCAACAGGTCACGGGCCAGGCCGGCGCATGCCAGATCGACGGCGCACGCCGCGTGCAGACGCTCAACATCGGCGGCTCCTGCGCCACCGTGGTGAGTTTCGTGGTCGCATGCGACGCCTGAAGACCATGCCCGCCGCAGCCGCGCTCGCATTCAGGCCGGACCTCGACCTGACACGCGACGCGCTGGCGAGCAGCACGCTCAACCACGGGCTGCTGGTGCTGGGCGACCGCTGGACCATGGCGGTGCTGCTGGGCGCTTTTACCGGGGTGCACAAGTTCGAGGACTGGCAGAGCCGCCTGGGCATTCCGCGTTCCACGCTGACCGACCGGCTCAGGAAACTGGTGGCCATCGGCCTGTTGCGCCAGCGCGCCTACCAGGAGCGGCCGGCACGGCACGCCTACCACCTCACGCGCGCCGGGCTCAAGCTCTACGACCATGTGCTGATGGTCTGGATGTGGGAGAAGCGCTGGGGCACCCGCGCGGTGGCGTTGCCCGACAAGTTGTTCCACCGCAACTGCGGCCACAACTTCGTCCCGGTGCTGGCCTGCGCGGCCTGCGGCGCCAAGACCGGCATCAACGACCTCGACCTGAGCCTGAAGGTCAACCGTCCGCTGCTGGCCGAAGCCGGCGCGGCCGGGCGCACCGCCCGCGTCGCGGCCAACGACGCCACCGGCATGGGGCTGGGCCTGCGGGTCGACCGCTGGTCGCTGATGATCGTCACCGCGGTGGTGCTCGGCTGCCATTATTTCGACCAGCTCAGCCATGTGCTCGGCATTGCCAGCAGCGTGTTGTCGCGCCGCCTCTCCGGCATGGTCCAGGCCGGGCTGCTGTTGTGCCAGAACGACCTGCACGACGCCCGGCGCAATGTGTACCGCCTGACACCGGCCAGCCGCGACCTGTTCGGTTACCTGGTGTGTTTTTCCACCTGGGCCGGCCGCGAGCACCTGCGCCAGCCCAGTTCGATCCGCCCGCGCCACCGGGCCTGCGGCAGGCCGTTCGTGCCGCGGGTGGTGTGCAGCGCCTGCGGCGAGCGGGTCGAAGCGCGTGACGTATCCTTTGCCGCGCCGGCCCGATGAATTTTCGAAGGAGCGAAGCATGCCGACCGAACTGATCCGCCGCCTGCACAGCGATACCGTGCCGGGCGACCATCCCTACCTGCAGGGTGCCTGGACGCCGCTGCTCGAAGAGGTGAATGCGACCGGCCTGCGCGTGCTGAGCGGGCAGATACCGACCGACATCGACGGCATCTACCTGCGCAACACCCAGAACCCGGTGTACCAGGCCATCGGCCGTTACCACCCGTTCGACGGCGACGGCATGGTCCACATGATCACGTTCCGGGAC
>JANMYG010000330.1:0-5190 GCA_031381865.1 Betaproteobacteria bacterium
GGGCCGCCCGTGGTGTATCGGCAAGGCCTTCGACCACTCCGCACCGATCGGCCCGATCACCCCCGCGGCCGGCGCCGGCGCAATAACGCAGGCGGAGAATTCGCTGCAGGTCATCGGCCAGGTCCGGCAACGCAGCCAGATCTCGAAGCTGATCTGGAACATCGGCGAAACCATCTAGCACCTGTCGGCCGCCTGGGAACTGCAACCGGGCGACCTGATCTACACCGGCACCCCGGAGGGTGTGGCGGCCGTGGTGGCCGGTGACACGATGGTCGGCGCGGTCACGGGGCTGCAAGGCATCCGGGTTGCCGTGCGCTGAGCACGGCTCCGTGCACTGCTGGTCCCTCCCCAATTGACGACCGGCAAGTGTCCTTCACCCAGAGCCTGTCGCAGGGCGAACGGTGTCTCGAGTAACGAAAACCTCATTAGATTCGCCCGACTTGAAGGCGCGGCCGGCCAAGATTGCAAAACCACCGATGCACATACTCGAATCCCTCGCCAAAGCTTGCGCCGTTCTGGCCGGTGTGCTGCTCACCTTCATCACCCTGATGACCTGCGCAAGCCTGATCGGCCGCAACACGGTGGGCATCACGTTGGCGGGCGACTTCGAACTGACCGGTGTCGTGGCTGGCGCGGCCATCGCGCTGTTCCTGCCCTGGTGCCAGGTCAAGCGCGGCAACATCATCGTGGATTTCTTTACCGCCAACACGAGCGAGCGAACCAATGCGCTACTGGACCGTTTCGGCGCACTGCTGCTGGCGGGCGCAATGGCGCTGATGGCGTGGCGCACGGCACTCGGCGGGCTGAACGCCTACGCCACCCACTCGGGCACCATGATGCTCGGCTTTCCTGAATGGGTGGTCTACCTGTGCATCGCGCCGCCACTGGCGCTGACCGCGCTGATCGGCCTGTGGCAGGCGATTGGCGGATTCGGCGAACAAGCCAAGCCATGAGCCCGCTTTTTCTCACGCTGATGATCTTCGCCATCATGCTGGTGCTGATGGCGATACGGGTGCCGATCGCGATCGCCATGTTTGTTGCGGGTTGTACCGGTTACGTGGTGCAGGCCGGCTGGCCGCCACTGGCGAGTTTCCTCAACACCCAGGCCTTTGCGCGTTTTGCGAGTTACGACCTGTCGGTCATTCCGCTGTTCATCCTGATGGGCCATTTCGCGACCCAGGGTGGCATTTCGAAGGCCCTGTTCGGTTTTGCCAGCGCGGTCATGGGCCGCTTCAAGGGCGGCCTGGCAATGGCTGCCGTGTTGGCCAGTGCGGCATTCGGCGCCATCTGTGGCTCGTCGGTCGCCACGGCGGCGACCATCACGTCGGTGGCGCTGCCGGAGATGAAGCGCCACGGTTACTCCGGCCGCCTGTCGACCGGCACGCTGGCCGCCGGCGGCACGCTGGGAATCCTGATTCCGCCCTCGGTGCCACTCGTGATCTACGCGATCCTGGCCGAGCAGAACATCGCCAAGCTGTTCGCGGCCGCCATGGTTCCGGGCCTGATCGCGATGGTCGGTTACATGGCCGCGATTGCCGTTTATGTGCGCCTCGTGCCAGGGCACGCGCCCGACAACGACGTGGTGGCCGAGCGCATCACGCTGCAGTCGCTCAAGGGTGTCGTTCCGATCGCGCTGATCTTCATGCTGGTCTTCGGCGGCATCTATGGCGGCCTGTTCACGCCGACCGAAGGCGCGGCGGTCGGCGCCGCGTCGACCTTCGTGGCGGCGCTGGTGCTGCGGGAGCTTACGCTGCAGAAGCTGAAGTACTGTTTTTATGCCACGGCGGAAGGGTCGGCCATGATCTTCATGATCTTCCTGGGCGCCGACCTGATGAACTCGGCACTGGCCCTGACCCAGGTGCCGGCGCAGTTGGCCAGTGTGGTCCAGGGCTGGAATTTGTCCCCTTTGATGGTGGTGTCGGCCATCCTGCTGTTCTATGTGGTGCTGGGCGCCGTGATGGACGAGTTGTCCATGATCCTGCTCACGATCCCGATCTTTTTCCCGATGGTGATCGGCCTGGACTTCGGCATGCCCAAGGATGCGGTGGCGATCTGGTTCGGCATCATGGTGCTGATGACCGTGGGTTTCGGATTGCTCGCGCCGCCGGTAGGCCTCAACGTCTATGTGGTCAATGGCATGGCCCGCGATGTGCCGATCTCGGAAAGCTACAAGGGCGTGATGCCGTTTCTGGTCAGCGACGTATTACGCACCTTGCTGCTGCTGTTCTTCCCCGGCATCTCGTTGTGGCTGGTCAAATACATCAGTTGAGGGTAAATCCGGTCAACCCCGCGGCGGGATTTCCGTTACCTTAGACGGTACCAACTCCTGGAGTTATCCATGATTCAACGACGCACGCTACTCAAGACATCCGCGGCCGTGGCCCTCGGCGCACCGGCCCTGGGTGGTCTGGCGCAGCAGGCGGTGACGCTCAAGTTCCACACCTTCATGGCGCCGCAATCCAACGTATGGTTGACGATGCACAAGCCGTGGATGGAAAAGGTCGAGAAGGAATCCGGCGGCCGCATCAAGTTCGAGGCCTATCCGGCGATGCAGCTTGGCGGCACGCCGGTGCAACTGTACGACCAGGCCAAGGACGGCGTGGTCGACGTGAGCTGGACCTTGCCAGGCAATACGGCGGGACGGTTTCCGCACGTGGAGGTGTTCGAGCTGCCGTTCATGATGAACAACGCCGAAGCCACCTCCAGAGCCTATTGGGAATACGTCCAGACCATGGCGCCGGACGAGTTCAAGGACACGCAGGTGCTGGCGCTGCATGTGCACGGGCCCGGCATGTTCCACACCAAGGACAAGCAGATCAAGACCGCGGCGGACCTCAAGGGCCTGAAAATGCGCGGCCCAACGCGCCAGATCACCAAGATGCTGGGGTACCTGGGCGCGATACCGGTCGGCATGCCCCTGCCGGCCATCCCCGACGCATTGTCCAAGGGCACCATCGACGGCTGCGTCATCCCCTGGGAGGTCGTGCCATCGGTCAAGGTCCATGAACTGGTGAAGTTCCACAGCGAGTTCGCCCCCGGCGGCGAGGCGCTGTACACCACCACCTTCGTGATGGCGATGAACAAGAAGAAGTACGAGTCGCTGGCGCCCGACCTGCGCAAGATCATCGACAACAATTCCGGCATGGAGACCTCGGCCTGGCTGGGCAAGACCCAGGAAGGCAACGACCCGATCGGGCGCAAGTCCGCGGTCGACCGCAACAACACGATCTACACCATCCCCGCCACCGACGCGCAGGAATTCAAGCGCAAGGCCGCGCTGGTCGAGGTCGAATGGATCGAGGACATGACCAAGCGCGGTTTCGACGGCCGCAAGTTGCGCGATACGGCGCGCGCCCTGATCGAGAAACATGCCAGGGCACCGGCCGCCAAGGGTGCGCCGGCCAAGAAGGTCTGAGCCTGCCTGCCACCGGCGCGACGAGGGCTCCGCAAGGAGCCCTCCTTGCTTTCAAACTACACTGAGCGCATGCTGCACAGCCCGATCAAACACTGCAAGAACTGCGGTACCGGAGTCGTCTACCGGGTGCCCGACGACGGCGACACCAAGGAGCGCGCTGTCTGCCCGCAATGCCAGACGATCCACTACGAGAACCCGCTGAACGTGGTCGGCACGGTGCCCCATCTGGGCGACAAGGTGTTGCTGTGCCGGCGCAATATCGAGCCCCGGCGCGGCAAGTGGACGCTGCCGGCGGGCTTCATGGAGTTGCATGAAACGACCGCGCAGGGCGCCGCGCGCGAAACCGTCGAAGAGGCCGGCGCCCAGTTCGAAATGGAGGGGCTGTTTTCGATCCTCAACGTGGCCCGCGTGGGCCAGGTGCACCTCTTCTACACCGCCAAGCTGCTGGGCGACCAGTTCGACCCGGGCCATGAAACCATGGAGGCGCGCCTGTTTGGCGAAGCCGACATCCCGTGGGACGAAATAGCGTTCAGGACGGTCAAGGAAACACTGGAGCGTTATTTTTCAGATCGCCGCTGCGGCCGGTTGTCGATCCACACCATAGACATCGTCTGACCAAGCGGTTATAAGTTGTGCATGCCGAGCGCCAACCGGCGCCAGACAACGTGAAGGCCAGACCATGAAGCAGCAGCATTTTTGGGACATCGACCTCGTCGAGCTGTTCAAGATCTGGATCGACGACATGGGGACATTCCTGTTGACCGCCCTCACCTTCGTGGGCCTCGCGATACCGGTCATCATCCCCACGCTGATCCTCTGGTACCTGTACTCGATCAACTGGAGCATGGCGCCCTGAGCGCGGGCGCCTGCGCGGCGCCGGTCAATTGACGTTGCGAATCCACGGATCCAGCGGCTGGCAGATACCGGCCAACGCGGGCCGCACCTGGATCGAGTATTTGTATTCCTCGGATTTGATATTCAGGTTCTTGAACCGAAGTTTCTTTTTCGTGCTTCCGTGCGAATCCAGTTCGAAATCGCCGTCGGCGGGCGTACCGTTGAGCAGGAAGAACTTGATCGGATCGTTCGCGAACTCGTATCCCCAGGTATCAATTTCCCAGGACAGATGCTGGGTGCCGGTCGCGGGATCCAGATAGGCCGTTCCGGTTTCCACATAGACCGGGTCGACCGCCGTGCCGTCCGCAAAACCACACTTGTCGACCGTGACTACGATCTTGCAGACACCCCGGCTGCTGCATGGTGTCGGCGACGCCCTGGTGCCACCACCCGGCGCAGGGGCGCCATTTGCGCTGCACCCTTCCAACGTAAAGCACCCCAACAGTGCCGCGACAACGATGGCGAGACGACGTGATTTCTTATGCATTTGTTTGCCCCGCATCTGGTTTTCTTGTTTGTCCCCGCCACCCCTGGTGGACCGGCACGGGCAGTGTCTGTGCGACCCGTGGTGTTTGTCAAGGGACTTCGACCAACGCTGCAAACGCTGCGACGGGCCGGCGTGTGTCGCACGACTTCGATGTCTGCGCACGACAGCCAAGCGCTGGATACGCCTTGGCGATCAACGAAATAAACCGTTCGCCCTGAGCCTGGCCAGGTTGCCGTTGTGTGTTCCGGCAATCACCGCTGCGCCGTGCCATCGCGCATGCCAATCACACCTCCACACCTACACGCCGGCGCGCAGCCGCGGTACCGCCGCCAGCAGCGCGCGGGTGTAGTCGTGCCGGGGACGGCCCAGCAGTTCGTCGGCCGGGCCGGCTTCG
>JANMYG010000391.1:0-2209 GCA_031381865.1 Betaproteobacteria bacterium
GATCTGGACCTGGTACCGCGAAAAGGGAAAATTCCGTATCCAAAAAACCGCCACCATTCCGGCGGAGCCGGCTGATGCAGCGCTACTTCCACCGCTGCTCAAAGGCTTCGGCGCCGTGCCGCCGCTGATCAGCGACATCGACCTGTCGCTGGACGACCGTTTTCTGTACGTGGCGTGCTGGGGTACCGGTGAACTGCGCCAATACGACGTGACCGACCCGATGCAACCCAGGCTGGCCGGCAGCGTGCGTATCGGCGGCATCGCGCAGCATGCCAAACACCCGAACGGCAAGCCCTTTGGCGGCGGGCCGCAGATGACCGAGATCAGCCGCGACGGCAAACGCGTGTACTTCACCAACTCGCTCTACAGCGCCTGGGACAAGCAGTTCTACCCCGACGGCGTGCCCGGAGTGCAGGTGATGTGCAACGTGGGCGCCAATGGCGGCATGCAGCTCGACCCGGAGTTCTTCGTCGACTTCGGGCCGGACTACGGTGCGCACCAGATCCGCCTGCAGGGCGGAGACTGCTCGACCGATTCGTTCTGTTACCCCTCGGCTTGACTGCCAGCGCGGCGCTCTGGCTCACGGTCGTCGCGGTCGGCCTGTACCACGGCCTCAATCCGGCGATGGGCTGGCCGCTCGCCGTGGCCAACGGCATGGCGGCGCGCCGCCCCGGCGCGTTGTTCGCCACGCTGTTGCCATTGGGCGGCGGGCATTTCGCGGCGATGGCGGTGGTGCTGGTGCCGTTTGCCTGGCTGAGCTGGTACGTGCAGTGGAGCCGTCCGATCCGCCTGGGCGCCGGCGCGGTGGTGGTGCTGTTCGGCATCTACAAGCTGCTGCAGCGCCGCCACCCGCGCGCGCTGGCGCGCATCCGGCCGACGCAACTGGCGTGGTGGTCGTTCCTGATGGCCACCGCGCACGGGGCGGGGCTGATGCTGGTGCCGTTCATGCTGGGGTTGTGCGCCACGGCGCCCGCCGCCGACGGCGCAGGCGCATCGCTGCCCGAGCTGGGCCACGAAACCGTCATGAATTACCTGGCGCGCTCCAACGTCGCCACCGCCGTCGCCGTTGCGGCGGTTCACACGCTGGCCATGGTGCTGGCCGGCATCACCATGGCCTGGGCCGTGTACCGTTACCTCGGGCTGGCGTTCCTGCGCCGGGTCTGGCTCGACCTCGACGTGGTGTGGGGCGCCAGCCTGGTGGTCGCCGGGCTGGCCGGGGCCGCGATGGCGTGGTGAGGCTGGGCCCGCGGCCTATTTCACCGCGTAGATGCTGCCGTTGACCGTCATCGGGCCGGTGCCCATGTTGATCACCCGCACGAAGAAGAACTTGGGTCCGAACACGTCGAACACCTTGCGGTAGTTCGATCCGCCGAACTGGTCGATCGCCCCGGCGCCGATGTCGACGTTGAGTTGCTGCACGCTGCCGGCAGGGCCGTACAACTCGTTGACCCTGAATTGCGCATTGGGCGGCCCGTCGATGCGCAGCACCAGCCGGTAGTCGCGGTAGCCGGAGAGGTCGAGCCCGCCGGCAGGGCCGATGGCATTTCCGCCAGCGGCAACCTGCACGGCTTCGAACACCGGAACGAGCAGCACGGTCGGCGCGCACTTGCATTGCACCGTGCACTTGACGACCGTCGGGGCGGCCGGTTTCTTCACCGCTGGGGTTTTCGCGGCCGGTTTCTTGGCTGCGGGTTTCTTGATGGGGGCTTTCCTGGTGACCATTGCGTTTCTCTCCCTATGGGCTTGGTTGATGGGCCGCGAAAAGTCTCCCGCATCGGTTGGCGGCTGTCAATGGCCGCTGCACCGCCCACAGCCGCGCCGGTCGGTGTGCCAGCGCACAGAAATTGCGCCGTGCCGGTTCCTAAAATGACCACCGGAGCCCCGAGGCCTGTTTCGGGCTTCGACCGCCAGTCGGTGCTTCTTCAAGACTCTTGCCCCGGCTGCGAAACCCAAGAGGCTTCAGCCCGAGCTGACCGCGCGCCGCGGGTTGCGGCCCCGGCGCCCGGCGTGGCGCCGGCCACGAAGGATTGCCATGTCGGATTTGTCTGATTCCGAGGGCGCGGCACCCGCCTCACCGGGCCTGTGGGCCACCATCATGAGGGCTGGCGGCCGGCTGCTGGACTGGTTCGTGGTGCAACCGGTGGCAATCAAGCTGACGGTGCTGGTGCTCGCCGTGTTGATTCCGGCCACCGGCATCTACTCGATCACG
>JANMYG010000402.1:0-3976 GCA_031381865.1 Betaproteobacteria bacterium
GTACGGCCTGGCTGGCAGGCCGGCGATCAGCTGTGCGGCTGCGGGCGCCGAGGTTGCCGGGGCGTACGCCACCTCGGCGCCGGCAACGGAGCCGCGCACGCAATCGATGCGGGTGTTGGCCGGGTCCGGCGTGCAGGGGCGCAGCAGGAAGTTCGCCGCGCTCAGGTTTCCGATCGGCCGCGAGTCGCCATCGACCACCACCAGTTCGATCTCGAACGTCATCTGCTGGCCGGCGTTTGCGACGGTCGGCAGGACTCCGCTGCGCGAGGTGAGCGAACCGCCTGCCGCCGACGTTGCGCGGTCGAGCGTGACCGTGAGGTCGCGGACCTGTCCAGTGACGCTGGTCGCGACCACGGTCTTGTTGGCGAAGGTCTCGCGCGAGACCGTCAGGTTGGCCGTGGTGTCGGGCAGATGGATGACGACCAGCGTTGTCCCCAGCGCGTCCGTGTTCAGTGTGCCCTGTGGCCCCAGCACTGCGGCTCCGGCGACCGCAGCGCCAAAGCTGTCCTTGACCGTGACCCTGACCACGCCGTAGTTCGACGACGCGTCCGCGCTGCTGTCACTGGCGCCGCCACCGCCACCGCCACCGCCGCAGCCGGCGAGCCCGAGGCAGGTGAGCGCGACCACCCACCACGCACCCCAGCCGCGGTGCGGCGCGCACCTGGCGCCTGCTGAACCCGTTGCCGCCTGCTGTCTTGTTCGATGCATATGGAGCCTTTTTTGTTTGTGTGACTGGCTTGCCGACTGCCACCGTCCATCCGCTGCACCACGTCACCGATCCACCAGCGGTCGGCGGGTTCGTCGCAAGGGTGTCGCAGCGGGTCGACGGTTGACAAAGTGCACTGTGCCGGCGCCGCCCCGCCAGGTCTGTTCGCTGCCGAACATTGGCGCGCGGTGCCAGTCAAGGGCGCGGGTGTTATGGTGCGGCGATGCAAACACAAATCGACCACCTGGTGGTGGTGGCCAGCACGCTGGAACTCGGGGTGCAGTGGTGCGAGGCCACGATCGGCATCACGCCCGGGCCGGGCGGTGAACATGCGTTGTATGGCACCCACAACCGCCTGTTCAAGATTGCGACGCCTGCGCACCCGCTGGCCTACCTGGAAATCATTGCCATCAACCCCGCGGCGGCGCGTGCCAAAAATGCGCCCGCGCGACGCTGGTTCGACATGGACGATGCCGGCCTGCAGGCTGCGATCGCGGCCGGGCCGCGCCTGGTGCATTTCGTTGCCGGTACCACCGACATTCGGGCCGCGCGCGCCGCCCTGGGTGCGCTGGGCATCGAGCGCGGACCGGTGGTGCAGGCCAGCCGCCATTCCCGCCGTGGCTTACTGGAGTGGCAGATCACGGTGCGGGACGATGGGCAGCGCCTGTGCAACGGCGCGCTTCCGACCCTGATCCAGTGGGGCAAGCCGGATGCCGCCGAGCCGCTGCGACTGCACCCGAGGAACAGCTTGCCGCGTTCGGGCGTTGCGCTGCAGGGCATCACCGTCACCCATCCTGCGGCCGCCACGTTGCAGGCGGCCTACGCGTCGATCGGCCTGGCCGGCGTCGCGGTCGAGAGCGGAGCGCCCGACATCGTCGCGACGCTGCGCACACCCAACGGTGTGGTCGAGCTGCACAGCCACGGGATTTGATACGAGGTGATGTCGGATCGGCAAGATCCGTTCGGGCTGAGCTTGGCCTGCCCTGAGCCTGTCGAAAGGTCGAAGCCACCCGGCGGTTCGACCTTTCGACAGGCTCCGGGCAGGCCAATCCCAGGGTGAACGGTTCGCGTGTTTGAATGTCAAACCGTATGACAGATCTGGCGCAGCAGCCATGTGCGGCTGCGAGCCGCTGCCGCGCGCCTGCGCCACACCGGTCCAAAAAGCAATGCGTCCTTCGGCTGTGGCCAATGGGCCGCGTGCCGGCACCGTCGGCTAAACTGGCCCGCCCACCAGCCCAGCCCAGCCCGCCCATGACCGAACCTGTCCGCCTCGCCAAGCGCGTAGCCGCCATGGTGCCCTGTTCGCGCCGCGAGGCCGAGTTGTACATCGAAGGCGGCTGGGTGCGGGTCGACGGGCAGGTGGTCGAGACGCCGCAGTTCAAGGTGCTGGACCAGCAGGTCGAACTCGACCCGAAGGCGCGCCTCGACCCGGCTGCTCCGGTCACGCTGCTGCTGCACAAGCCGCCGGGTTACGACTGGGACGACGGACGCAAGCCGGCAGCGCAATTGCTGGTGGCGGGCAACCGCTGCAAGGCCGACCGGTCCGGCATCCGCATGCTCAAGCGCCACCTGCTGCAGTTGTCGTGCGTGACGCCGCTGGAGCACGCGGCCAGCGGGCTGCTGGTGTGCACGCAGGACTGGCCGATCCGGCGCAAGTTGCTCGAAGACGCGGCGCTGGTTGAAAACGAACTCATCGTCGACGTGCGCGGCGAACTGACCGAGCCGGTGCTGGCGCGGCTGAACCGGGCGCCGGTCATCGACGGCCGGGCGATGCTGCCGGCCAAGGTGAGTCTGAACCACCAGTCCGGCGACGTGGCCGGTTTGCGCTTCGCAATCAAGGGCAGTTACCCGGGCCAGATCGCACAGATGTGCGACCAGGTCGGGCTCGCCATCCTCGGCATCAAACGCATCCGGGTGGGGCGCGTGCCGATGGCGGCGCTGCCGGTAGGGCAGTGGCGTTACCTCTTGCCCAACGAGCGGTTCTGAAGGCGGTCGGCCGGGGGTGGTGGTGAAAACCGCCGGTCGGTTGCCCTGCTGAAAGCCGTCAGTCAGTTGCGCTGCTGAAAGCTGTCAGCCGGTTGCGACTGGCCGCCGCGTGTTGTCGGCACACCGCGCGCCCATGCGCAACCAGGTGACCTCAGTATTTCACCTTGATCTTGTCCATCTGCTCCTTGCTGGCCATCGGCACATCACCACGTTTTTCCCAGCGGTTGAGGTTCCATGCGCCTTCGCCGACCCACGCCTTGACCAGCTTGAGGTTGGTGGCGCGCTCCTCGTCGGTCGACCCGAGGTGCACGTACATGTTGCCCGGTTTTCCTCCGGCCAACGGGCTGGTTCCGTCGTCGAGCCTGCGCATCAGCGCGCCGGTATCGGGCCACGCGATGAACGCGATGAAGCGTTCGTAGGAATCCATGCGCGGCCCCTGGGACTTGGCCTCGTACCCCTTTTCGTCCAGCAGGAAATCTGCCCGCTCGGGTGATTGCGCTCCGTGGCAGGCAATACATTTTGCTTGCCACAGCGGGGCAATCGCTGTGCGGTAGGTGACTTCCTGTGCTGCCGCGGCAGCACCAACAACCACGATCAGGATTGCAGCCAGTTTTTTAAGCATGAGGGTCTTCGGTGAGTGAATGACAGATGCCACCGTACTCTCGGAGACTGCATGGCTTGGGGGCGGTGCCGTTGCTGCCTGAGGCATTGCGCGATGTCGCTGGTCCGCGCCTGCGACGCCCCCGAACCCGACAAATCGCCGGACCGGTGGTTGCAGCATGGCGCTACCGAACCGGTGCCGTACTGATGCATATCAAGATTCGCCGTCAGCGTACCAATGCCGGCATGGCAAGGTTTGCGCGCCGTGCCGCGCCACGCCGCCACAGCCTGCCGGTAGCGAGGCCTGCAGATATTGGCGCCGCGCCTGCCTGCTGCCGCCAATCCAATTGCTACTCACGCGCGCGCATGCAAGCTCAGTCGGCCTGGAAACCCGAGTTCTTGATCACCGGGCTCCACAGCGCCTTGTCGGAGGCCAGGCGGCGCGCCATGTCGTCGGCCGAGCCGGGCGCCACGCTCAGGCCCAGCTTGTCGAGGCGCTCGACCACGTCGGGCGCCTTCAGCGCCAGCTGCAGCGCGGCGTTAAGCCGGTCGACCGTGGCCCTGGGCAAACCGGCCGGGCCGAACAGGCCGAACCAGGCGCTGGCGTCGATGTCGATACCTTGTTCCTTGAAGGTGGCCACGCCGGGGAACTGTGCGCTGCGCTGCGCGCCGCTGAGCGCCAAC
>JANMYG010000410.1:0-2428 GCA_031381865.1 Betaproteobacteria bacterium
GCGCGCGGGCGGTGGTGCCGCCGTCGCGCCCCTGGCGGCTGCGCACGAGCAACCACCCGGCCGTTGACTATTGGTCGTTGCCGAAATGAGAATTCCCGTTCGCCCTGAGCCTGTCGAAGGGAGCTTGGCCTGCCCTGAGCCCGTCGAAGGGTCGAAGGGCTCAGGGAGAGCGGTGTCTTGCATTGCGATAACCTCAACCATTCGGTCCTTTGCAGGAGGCAGCCATGGTCGTTCGTGTAGTCAGGCTGGGCAGCGCGCGCAGCGCGGGCGAGGGCACGCGCATCGGCACGGTGCGGCGCCCGCCACGGGGCGTGCCGAAGGCGGAGTTCGCCCGGCAGAACTGGTACGACGTGTGGTTTCCCAACCTGGCGCCGAGCCTGGAGACGATGCAGCTCGGCCAGGCCGCTGAAACCGCGGCGCAGTGGGCGGTTTTCATCCGCAAGTACCGCGCCGAGATGGCGAAGCCCGAGGCCGTCCATGCGCTGGCGCTGCTGGCCGCGCTGTCGCGGCACAGCAATTTCTCGGTCGGTTGTTATTGCGAAAACGAAGCGCATTGCCACCGCTCGATGCTGCGCGCGCTGCTGGCCGACCAGGGTGCCGACATCGAGCCGGTTGCGGCGCCACCCGCATGAAGCGCGCGCCACCGATCGTTGCCGGAGGCGGTTCACGGGCGGCATGCGCCTGGCGCCGCACGTGCCCTGGTTGTTGGCGCTGAATATCTGAATATCCATCCACCTGTTCGAGGACATCACCATGCCGTTCAACGATGCGGTCGACCTTCCGCTCACCGCCGGCGATGCCGCCGCTGTCAATCGTTATGACGATGCGCTGGGAAAGCTGCTGCTGCTGCGCAACGACCCGGTGGCCGAGGTCGATGCCGCCACCTCGATCGACCCCGGCCTGGTGATGGGCCATGCGCTCAAGGGTGTCCTGTGCGTCCTCGGTACGGAGCGGTCGTCCCTGCCCGACGCGAGGGCCGCGCTGGCGGCAGGGCGCGCGGCGCAAACCGGTGCCTATGACCGCGAGCGGGGACATCTGGAGGCACTCGACGCCTGGATCGGGGGGCGGTTCCACGATGCCTGCGCCCGCTGGGAAGACGTGCTGGTCGACCACCCCAATGACGCGCTGGCCATGTTCGCAGCCCACCAGGGCGACTTTTTTCTCGGGCAGTCAAGTGAACTGCGCGACCGGGTTGCGCGCCGTTTGCCTGCCATCGAACGCGGCACCGCGATCGAGGGTTACTACCTCGGCATGCACGCTTTCGGCCTGGAGGAGATGGGCGACTACGCCCGCGCCGAGGATGCCGGCCGCCTGGCGGTGCAGCGCGACGCGCGCAACGCGTGGGCGATTCATGCGGTGGCCCACGTGCTCGAGATGACGGGCCGCATCGACGACGGCATCGACTGGCTGGCGTCGACCGCCGATGGGTGGTCCGTCGACAATTTCTTCGCGGTGCACAACTGGTGGCACCTGGCGCTGTACCACTTCGACCGCCAGCAGTGGGATGAGGTCTTGCGGATTTACGACACACGCATCCGCGGCAGCGATTCCGCGGTGGTGCTCGACATGGTCGACGCCAGCGCGTTGCTTTGGCGCCTGTATCTGCATGGCGTGGACGTCGGCCAGCGCTGGCAACGTCTGGCCGAAGTCTGGGAGCCGCGCATCGACGACGGATGGTATGCCTTCAACGATTACCACGCGATGGTGGCGTTCGTGGGCGCTGGCCGCGACGACCTCGCCCGGCGCCTGTTGGCAGTGATGGAGCACACGGCGCAGGACCAGGGCGACAACGGCGTGATGACCCGCAGCGTGGGTTTGCCGGTGGCCCGCGCGCTGCACGCCTATGGCATCGGTGACTTCGCCGCGGCGGCGGACTTGCTCGCGCCGCTCAAGGTGATCGCCGCGCGCGCCGGAGGTTCGCACGCCCAGCGCGACCTGCTGGCGCAGACCCTGGTCGCCGCGGGCGAACGCGCCGGGCGGACCGCGCTGGCGCGCGCGCTGCTCAACGAGCGCCTCGCGCTCAAGCCGCTCTCGGGGCTGAACCGAAGATGGATGGCCCGCCTGTGAAACCCGGGCCCTGAACCACGACCTCACCGCGCGGCCGCTGGGCAATCCGGGCGACCTGCATCGGCGCGTTGGTGGCGCGAATTCCGCGACCGCAGATCGGTGCCCGAGCCGGCCCCGTAACATGCACTCGATGCCAGCCGACCAGAACGTCACGTCACCCACGGTCCGGAGTCCGCCGCCCGAAGCGTCGGCCTCGGCACTGCTGCGCCAGGTGGTGGCGCTGGCCGCGCCGACCACGTTGCTGGCCGCGCTGCAGCTGGTCGCGCAACTGGTGGAGACGGCGCTGGCGGCTCGCCAGGGCACGGCGGCGCTGGCGGGCTGGGCGGTGCTGCTGCCGTTTGCGCTGCTGATGCAGCAGATG
>JANMYG010000415.1:0-7964 GCA_031381865.1 Betaproteobacteria bacterium
CGTGCGGTCAAATCTTCCCCAACACGCCTTCAGGCTCGCCCCGAGCTGCCCGCGATCTTCATCTTCCCGATCAGGATCGACCCGACCGTCTTGGCGCCGTAGTTGTAGGTGTCGGCGCCAACCGCTTCGATGTCCTTGAGCATGTTCCTCATGTTGCCCGCGATGGTGATCTCGTGCACCGGGTAGGCAATGCGGCCATTCTCGACCCAGAAGCCGCTCGCCCCGCGGGAATAGTCGCCCGTCACATAGTTGACCCCCTGCCCCATCAGCTCGGTCACGAACAGGCCGCGGCCGAGCTTGCCGATCATGGCGTCGAGATCGTCGGTGGGGCGCGTCAGCCGCGAACGCAGAACCAGGTTGTGTGACCCACCGGCGTTGCCGGTGGTGCGCATGCCGAGCTTGCGTGCCGTGTAGCTGCTCAGGAAGTACCCGCGCACGCGCCCGGCTTCGACCACCCGGCGCGGCGCGACCCGCACGCCTTCCTCGTCGAACGGCGAGCTTCCCTTGCCTCGCTTTATGAAAGGGTCTTCTTCGATGTCGATGTGTTTGGGCAGCACCTGCTTGCCGAGCGAATCGAGCAGGAACGAACTCTTGCGGTACAGCGCCCCGCCGCTGATGGCCTGCACGAACGCGCCGAGCAGCCCGGCCGCCAGCGGGGACTCGAACAGCACCGGGCACTGGCGCGTGGAGATCTTGCGCGCGCCCAGCCGGCTCAGCGCGCGCTCGGCCGCATACCGCCCGACGCGCTGCGGGCTGGCCAGGTCCTGCGCATCGAGCATCGAGCTGTACCAGGCGTCGCGTTGCATCGCGTCGCCGCTGCCCGCGATTGGCGACACCGACAGCGAGTGCCTGGAACTGGCGTAGCCGCCGCGAAAGCCATGCGTGTGGGCGCTGAAGAAATGCGACTGCTGCGCCGACACGCCGGCGCCTTCGCTGTTGCCGATGCGGGCGTCGGTGGCAAATGCCGCGTCTTCGCACAACATCGCGAGTTCCGCCGCCTGTTCGCTGGTCACGGCCCACGGGTGGAACAGGTCGAGGTCCAGCGCCCCGGCCGACGCCGGTGCAATGTCGTCCTGGTCTGGCAGCCCGGCGATCGGGTCCTCGGCCGTAAACCGCGCGATGTCATAGGCCGCCTGCACGGTCTGCTCGATCGCGGGGCGGGAAAAGTCCGAGGTGCTGGCGTTGACGCGGCGCTGGCCCACGTACACCGAAACCGACAGCCCCTAGTCGCGGTTGCGTTCGACGTTCTCGAGTTCCCCCTTGCGCACCGAGACACTCAGACCGCAACCCTCGGAGGCCTCGGCCGCCGCGTCGGTGGCCCCGAGCTTGCCGGCATGTGCGAGCGCGGTGTCGACCAGCTCCTCAAAAAAAAGGCGGCTGTAGCTGAAGCCGCTGTCAGCTCGAGACTTGTTTGGTTTCATCGTGGTTCGCTCATGTGGGGGGCTATGATACTTGGCTGCAAGCCCTGCGGTCCCCCGGGGACCCCCACGCCCACCTCCCACGATGACGCGCAAACTCAAAAAAGGCTATTACGTTTCCGGACAGTTTGTCGCGGAAGGCAGCGAGCTCGACCTCGAACTCAAACGCGAACTCAAGGGCAGCGACGAACCCAGCCGCACCGATCTCAAACGCGAGAGCACCGAGCTGCAGAAGCTGGGCGAAGACCTGCTGGGCCTGCGCGGCGAATTGCTCGCGCGCCTGGCGCTGCCCGAGAAACTGCAGGACGCGATCACCGAGGCCCGGCGGATCACCAACTTCGAAGGCAAGCGGCGCCAGATGCAATTCATCGGCAAGCTGATGCGCCAGCTCGACAGCACCAGCCTCGACGGCATACGCACGGCCCTGGCCGAACAACACAGCGGCTCGGCGAGCGAAACCCTGGCACTGCACCTGGCCGAGAAATGGCGCGACGGCCTGATCGCAGACGATGAGGCCGTCGCGCGCTGGATCGACTCCTACCCGCAGACCGACAGCCAGCAGTTGCGCGCCCTGGTGCGCCAGGCGCGCAAGGATTTCCAGCCGGCCAAGGCCGGTGAAACACCGCGCCACGGCAAGGCCTACCGCGAACTTTTCCAGCTGGTGCGCGAGCAGATGAACCAGCAGCCTGTTGACCAGACCAACCCTTATGCACACAGCAGCCCACCCAATTGATCCGCTGCGCATCGGCATCGTTTCCGTGAGCGACCGGGCTTCTTCCGGCGTGTACGAGGACAAGGGGTTGCCGGCGCTGCGCGACTGGCTCACGCGCGCGCTGCAAAACCCGATCAGCTTCGAAGAACGGCTGATCCCCGACGAACAGGCGCGCATCAGCGCGACGCTGATCGAACTGGTCGATGCCGGCTGTTGCCTGGTGCTGACCACCGGTGGCACCGGGCCGGCGCTGCGCGACGTCACGCCCGAGGCCACGCTGGCCGTGGCGCACAAGGAAATGCCGGGTTTTGGCGAGCAGATGCGCCAGATCAGCCTGAGGTTCGTTCCGACCGCGATCCTGTCGCGCCAGTGCGCCGTGGTGCGCGACCGGTGCCTGATCATCAACCTGCCGGGCCAGCCGAAGGCGATCACCGAAACCCTCGACGGCCTGCGCGGCGGCGCCGGAGAGCCCGTGGTGCCGGGCATTTTCGCCGCAGTGCCGTATTGCGTGGACCTGATCGGCGGCCCGTACATGCAGACCAACGATGCCGTGTGCAAGGCCTTCAGGCCGAAGTCGGCGCTGCGGCCACCCGCGCCCGCATAACTGCGGCGACGCCGGGGCCGGCCGGCTACTTGCCCACCAGCTGGGTCAGTTTGGCGGCCTCGAAGTTTTCATCCATGGCCGCGTCGGCCGGCACGCAACCATCGGCCGAGCGGGCTTCCGACAACGTGGCCACCGCGTGCCACAGCAGCGCGATCTGGTGCTCCTGCGACGATGCGTTGTCGATCAGGCCGCGCATGGCCAGGCTCAGCGGGTCGTCGTTCTGCGTCACGCCGTAGGCGGAAAAACCCATCTTTGACGCTGCCGCCTCGCGTTTCGCGTCGCTCTCGGCTTCGATGATGCGCGCCGGGTTGCCGACCGCCGTGGCGCCGGCGGGAACCGGCTTGGTGACGACCGCATTCGAGCCCACCTTGGCGCCGTCTCCGACCGTGAAACCGCCCAGCACCTTCGCGCCCGCGCCCACCACCACGTCGCGGCCCAGCGTCGGGTGGCGTTTGGCGCCCTTGTAGAGCGAGGTGCCGCCCAGCGTCACACCCTGGTAGATGGTGCAGCCATCGCCGATTTCCGCGGTTTCACCCACCACCACACCCATCGCATGGTCGAAGAACACCCGTTCGCCGATCTTGGCGCCGGGATGGATCTCGATGCCGGTCAGCCAGCGCGCGATGTGCGACACGAAGCGCCCCAGCCACTTGAAATCGTGGACCCAGAACCAGCGCGCCCGCCGGTGCAGCACCAGCGCGTGCAGGCCCGGGTAACAGGTCAGCACCTCCCAGGTGCTGCGCGCAGCCGGGTCGCGGTCGAGGATGCATTGCACGTCGGAGCGGAGTCTGGAGAACATGGACAAAGTTTAGCCCTTTGGCCGCCCGGCCGCCTGCAGCATGGCTTTGGCAACACCTCTGAGAATATGGATTTCCTCCTGCGTGACGCCGGCGCGGTTGAACAGCTGGTTCAGGCGCGGCATCAACTTCTTGGGTGAGGCGGGGTCGAGGTAATCGATCGCGGTCAGGGCCTGCTCCCAGTGCGCCAGCAGGCCCGCCACCTGCTGCGCGTCGGCGGCCCGGTCCTGCGGCTGCGCCGCCGGCACCGCGAAGCCGCCCTGCGCCAAGCGCCATTCGTACGCAATCACCTGCAGCGCCGCGGCCAGGTTGAGCGAGCCAAAGGCCGGGTTGGCCGGTATACACAACGCGACGTGGCAGCGGTAGACGTCCTCGTTGCGCATGCCGAAACGCTCGGAACCGAACAGGAAGGCGACACCCTCTGGCGGCGCCGCGCCCGACGACGCACCGGACATGGTTGCGGCAGCGCACGGCGCCGCACCGGTCGCAGTCGCGGCCGCGCCCGGCGACGCACCGGTCATGGTTGCGGCAGCGCACGGCGCCGCACCGGTCGCAGTCGCGGCGACCGGCATCGACCCGGCACCAGCGGCCAGGGCCGTGAAATAGTCGCGCGGGCTCATGGTCGGTGGGCCGAAGTCACGCGGCGTCATGGCGGTGGCGCACACATGCGTCATGCCTTCCAGTGCCGCGTCGAGCGTGGGAACGATACGCGCCTGCTCCAGCACGTCCAGCGCCCCGCTGGCGCGCTGTACCGTCTCCTCGCGGCGCAGCACGTTGGCCCAGCGCGGCGCGACCAGCACCAGGTCGTGAAAACCCATCACCTTCATCGCGCGCGCGGCGGCGCCCACGTTGCCAGCGTGGCTGGTATTGATCAGTACAAAACGCGTCTGCATGGCGCCGATTGTCTCAGCGCGGCGCTGCGTGGCGCGGCGTTGGGCCGGCCGCGGGCCACGGGCGTGCGCCGTTTTCATGGGAAAATGCGGCTGCGCCGGGCGCCATCGTGCGCCTGGCAATCGCTCTTGCCGCCAGTGAGGGGCGGACCACCGGTCCACCCCATACGAACCTAACAACCTATGCCGTCCCCCAATCTGCACCCGATGATCAACGTGGCCATCAAGGCCGCACGCGCCGCAGGCGCCATCATCAACCGCGCCGCACTCGACGTCGAGGCGGTCCGGATCTCGCAAAAGCAGGTCAACGACTTCGTCACCGAAGTCGACCATGCAAGCGAAGAAACCATCATCGAGACGCTGCTGGGGGCTTATCCCGGACACGGCATCCACGCCGAAGAAAGCGGCCGCACCCACGGCGCGCGCGACTCCGAGTTTGTGTGGATCATCGATCCGCTGGACGGCACGACCAATTTCATCCACGGCTTCCCGGTCTATTGCGTCAGCATTGCGCTGGCGGTCAAGGGCCGGATCGAACAGGCCGTGATCTTTGACCCCAGCCGCAACGACCTGTTCACCGCCACGCGCGGACGCGGCGCCTACATGAACGACCGGCGCCTGCGCGTATCCAAACGCATCCGGATGAAGGAGTGCCTGATCTCCACCGGCTTCCCGTTTCGCCCCGGTGACAACTTCGGCAGTTACCTGGCGATGATGGGTGAAGTGATGCAGCAAACCGCCGGCCTGCGCCGCCCCGGCGCCGCGGCGCTGGACCTGGCCTACGTGGCGGCCGGCTTCACCGACGGATTTTTCGAAACCGGGTTGCAGCCCTGGGACGTCGCGGCCGGGTCGCTGCTGGTCACCGAGGCCGGCGGCCTGGTGGGAAACTTCACCGGAGAGGCCGACTTCCTCGACCAGCAGGAATGCCTGGCCGGCAACCCAAAGATTTACGGCCAGCTGGTGTCCGTGCTCGCCAAATACAGCAAGTTCGCGCCCGCCGGCGCCAAGGCGGCGGCGCGCACCGCGGCAGCCGACGCGGTAGTCGCGGCAACCGTTGCGCCACACGAGCAGCCCCCGGCACCGTTCTGATACGCCCTGGCGTTCAAAGATGTAGACGGTTCGCCCTGGGCTTGGCCTGCCAGAGCCTGTCGAAGGGCCGAGTGGCTTCGACAGGCTCAGCCCGAACGGATCTTGCCGCTCCAACACCATTTGGCATGAACCAGCGGCGCCGATTGCTCGTGCCACTGTCCCGACCGGTCGCCGACCACCCCTACCTGGTCGCCGCGCCAGCCGCCGACGGCGGCCGCCCGAGCATGAACCCGGCGTCGACCGGTATCAGTTGGCCGGTGACGGCGGAGTCGGGCTCCAGCAGCCAGCAAATGGCGCTGGCGATCTGGTCCGGCTGGCTGACCTTGCCCAGCGCGGAGGCCTGCTCGAACTGCGCCTTGACGCGCTCATAGGCTTCGTCGCCCAGCCCGTCGCGCATCCAGCGGCCTTCGATCATGCCTGGCAGGACCGCGTTGACGCGGATCGCCGGGGCCAGCGTGCGCGCCAGTGCGACGGTCAACATGTTGAGCGCGGCTTTCGACAGCACATAAGGCAGCGAGCTGCCGCTGCCGGTCAGGCCGGCGATAGACGACACGTTGACGATCGCGCCGCCGACGGGCATGTGCGCCCTGACCGCACGGGCCATCTGGAACGGACCCAGCGTGTTGACCGCGTACACGCGCTCGAAGTCGGCCGCGTCAAGCGCCTCCAGATCCGTCATCGGAACGAACAGCGTCGTTCCCGCGCTGTTGACCAGCGCATCCACCCGGCCCCAGCGTGCGACCGCCTGGGCCACCAGCGCGCGGCAATCGCCGTCGCTGGACACATCGGCCTGCACCGCCGCGGCGTCGGCGCCCAGCGCCACGCACTGCTGCACCACGGCCGCCGCGTCGGCGCTGCTGCGGCTGTAGTTGACCAGCACGTTGTAGCCCCGCGCGGCGAGCATGCGCGCCGTGGCGGCTCCGACCCCGGTGGCGCCGCCGGTGATGACCGCAGTTCTTCTGTCCATGCTGTTGCCCTCAGTTTGCCGCGCCGTGCGGCTGGCGGAAATAACGCCGCACCACATGTTCGGCCACGCAGGCCGGGCGCTCGGCACCCTCGATCTCGAACGTGATCGACCAGGTCATCTGGATGCCGTTGTCGATGTCGTCGAGCTTGGCCAGCACGAAGCGCCCGCGCACCCGGCTGCCGGCGCGCACCGGGTTGGTGAAGCGCACCTTGTTCAGGCCATAGTTCAGCCCCAGGTCGCAAAACGGCAGCTGGATGTCTTCGTGGTAGAACTTTCCCAGCAGCGAGAGCGTCAGAAAACCATGCGCGATGGTCCCGCCGAACGGCGACTCCCGCGCCGAACGCTCGGTGTCCACATGCACCCACTGGAAGTCGTCGGTGGCGTCGGCGAACTTGTCGATGCGCTCCTGCGTTATCAATACCCAGTCGGTCACCACCGTCTCCTTGCCCACCTGGGCGCGCAGTTTTTCCAGTGTGCTGATGTCGGTTGAGGCCATAGCTTTTTCCTTGTGGTGCTTCGATGGGTGTCGTGTTGGTTACCGGACGGCCGTGGCGACCACCTGGTCGCGCAGGGCCCGCTTGACCAGCTTGCCGTTGGCGTTGCGCGGCAGCGGCGCGTCGGAGATCGAGTAACTCTCGGGCACCTTGTAGTCCGACAGGCGGGTGGCGCAGAAGGCGGTCAATTCCGCGGCCGTCACGCTGGCGCCAGCGCGCAGGCTGACGAAGGCATGCACGCGTTCACCCAGCACCGGGCAGGGTTTGGCGACCACGGCGCATTCCAGAACCGCCGGATGGCCGTGCAGCGCGTTCTCGACCTCGATCGTGTAGATCTTGTAGCCGCCGCGGTTGATCATGTCCTTCTTGCGGTCGACGACCTTCACATAACCCTGCCGGTCGACCGAGCCGATATCGCCCGAACGCCAGTAGCCGCCCGTGAAATTGGCTGCCGTGGCGGCCGGATTGCCCCAGTAGTCCTTGACCACCATCGGGCCCTTGATCCAGATCTCGCCCAGTTGACCGTGCGCCACTTCGCGCCCGTCGTCGTCGAACACCGCGATCTCCGTGCAGGCCAGCGCGCGCCCGACGGTGTCGCTGTGCGCCGCCGTCTCGCCCTGCGGCATCAGCGTCGAGGGCGAGGTGGTTTCGGTCGAGCCGTAACAGTTCATCAGGGTCAGGCCGGGCGCGGTGGTTGCCAGCCGGTCGATGGTCGCCACCGGCATCGGCGCGCCGCCGTAGGCGCCCACACGCCAGCGGCCCAGGTCATGCCGCTCGAAATCGGGTTGCAGCAGGCACAGGTTGTACATGGCCGGAACCATCAGCGTATGCGTCATGTGTTCGCGCGCGGCCAGCGGCAGGAATTCCGCCGCCTTGAAGGCCGGCATGATGACCAGCCGGGCGGCGCAACGCACCATCGTGGCCACCAGCGCCACCAGGCCGGTGACATGGCTCAGCGGCACGGCGGCGATCGACACATCGGACGCCGTCAGC
>JANMYG010000532.1:0-13742 GCA_031381865.1 Betaproteobacteria bacterium
GGCCGGTCTGTCGCACCGGTGTCGCTGGACGCTAGCTGCTGCAGTTGCCCCAGCAACCGCGCTTCGTCCACGTCCACCCGCGGGTGCTCGCCCATCGTTTGGGCTGCCTCCAGGATCGGCTTGTAGCCGGTGCAGCGACACAGGTTGCCCGAGAGCTCCTCCTGCGCCAGCGCGCGCGAGACCGGCCGGCCCCGGCACACGTGGTTCCGGTACATGCCGAACAGGCTCATCACGAAACCCGGTGTGCAGAATCCGCACTGCGACCCGTGGCACTGGACCATCGCTTCCTGCGCCGGATGCAGGGCGCCGCCCGCGCCTGCCAGATCCTCCACCGTCCACAGGGCCATGCCGTCGACCGAGTGGGCCAGCCGGATGCAGCTGTTGACCGCCCGGTAACGCAACTGGCCGCCCTCGGCTTCCCCGAGCACCACGGTGCAGGCGCCGCAGTCGCCCTCGCCACATCCCTCCTTGGTGCCGGTGCAGGCCATGTCCTCCCGCAGCACCTCGAGCAGGGTGCGGCTGGGCGGCACATTTTCCAGCGAAACCAGTTGGCCGCGCCGGATGAAACGGATTGCTTGGGTGTTCATGCGTTGGTGTCCTTGGGCGCGAGGGTAAAACAGGAGGCGCGCGGCTGCCATACGCGCTAGCATATGACGGCAATTTCAACCACAGTATGAGAGATCACGCAATCTTCGACAAGATCGACCTTCATTTGATCAGGGTCCTTCATACCGTGTTGACTGAACGCAGCGTTTCGCGAGCCGCCATCCGCCTGGGCATGCACCAGCCGGCGGTCAGCGCGTCGCTCAAGCGCCTGCGCGATTTTGCGGGCGACCCGTTGCTGGTGCGTTCGGGCAGCGGCATGGTGGCAACCGAAGCCGGGTTGCGCATGATCGAACCGAGCGCCAGCATCCTGCGCGGCGCCGAGATGCTGTTTGCCGACGCGCGTGGCTTCGAGCCCGCGTCGGCGCGCACCACCTTCCGCCTGGCCGCCAGCGACTACCTCGACAGTCTGTTCCTGCCCCGGCTGGTCACCCGGGTCAAGGCGCTGGCGCCGCTGTGCCACATCGAGATCCAGCCCTTGTCGGCGGACTCGGATTACCGGGCCCACCTGGCGCAGGGTGATGTCGACATCGTGATCGGCAACTGGAGCACGCCGCCGCAAGACCTGCACCTGGGGGTGTTGTTCGACGACGAGGTGGTGTCCATGGTGTCGGCGCAGCATCCCGCGGTGCGCCGCGGCTGGGACAGCGCCGCCTGGCTGGCGGCCGACCATGTCGCCCCCGGCGCAACCCATCCCGGCGCCAAGGGCGTACTCGAGGAACATCTTTGTTCACTCGGCCTGGAGCGCAACATCACGACCCGCGTGGCGCATTTCAGCCTGATACCGGCCATGGTGGCGTCGACGCTGCTGGTGCTGACCACCGGCAGCAAATACTGCGAACGCTACCTGGGGCGGCTGCCGGTGCGGATCCTGGCCTGCCCGATCGCGTTTCCGCGCATGCGTTATTACCAGCTCTGGCATGAGCGCACCCATGCCTCCGCCGCGTCGCGCTGGCTGCGCGAGCGGGTCAAGGAGGTGGCATCCGATTTGCAGGCCGAAGAAGTGCCCGGCGTGGCGCGCGAACGATAACCCGTTGCCACCCACAGCAGCCCCCGCCGGTACCAACAAGAAAACAAGGAGACGCCCCAGCATGACAACCCCCAGACTGCACCTTTCGGGAATCACCAAACGTTATCCGGCCGTGGTCGCCAACAGCGACGTGTCGCTGACCGTCATGCCGGGAGAGACGCATGCGGTGCTGGGCGAAAACGGTGCCGGCAAGTCGACCCTGATGAAGATCATCTACGGGTCGGTCAAGCCCGACGAAGGCAGCGTGATGTTCAACGGGCAGCCGGTGCACATCCGCAACCCTCAGGAGGCGCGCGCGATGGGCATCAGCATGGTGTTCCAGCACTTCAGCCTGTTCGACACCATCACCGTCGCCGAAAACGTTTGGCTGGGGCTGGCCAAGACCCTGACCCTGGACGAAGTGACCCACAGCATCATCGGCAAGGCCCAGGAGTACGGTCTCGATATCGACCCGGCGCGCCCGGTCCACACCCTGAGCGTGGGAGAGATGCAGCGGGTCGAGATCATCCGGGCCCTGCTGACCAACCCGAAATTGCTGATCCTGGACGAACCGACCTCGGTGCTCACGCCGCAGGCGGTCGAGAAGTTGTTCGTTGTGCTCAAGAAACTCGCGTCCGAGGGCTGCAGCATCCTGTACATCAGCCACAAGCTGCACGAGATCCGCGAGTTGTGCACCGCCTGCACGGTGCTGCGCGGGGGCAAGGTGACGGGTGTGTGCAATCCGGCCGAGGAATCCAACGCATCGCTGTCGCGCTTGATGATCGGCGCGGAGCCGCCGCAGCTGACCCACCGCGCGCAGACGCCCGGTGCCCCGGTGTTGCGGGTGCAGCGCCTGAGCCTGGCCAAGGAGGACCAGTTCGGGGTCGACCTGGAGGCGATTTCCCTTGACGTGCGTGCCGGCGAAGTGGTCGGAATTGCCGGCGTGTCGGGCAACGGCCAGAAGGAACTGCTGTATGCGTTGTCGGGCGAAGACTGCCGCGCCGCCGCGGGGTCGATCCGGCTCGGCGATACCGACATGTCGGCGCTGCATCCGGGGGCGCGGCGCAAGCTGGGCCTGCATTTCGTGCCCGAGGAGCGACTTGGTCGCGGCGCGGTTCCCACGCTCGGCCTGGCGCACAACCTGCTGCTCACGCGCAACGAGGCGTTGTCGAAGCCGCTCGGCTGGATCAACGTCAAGGCACTGGAGGCACAAGCGGCCGAGATCATCCGGCGTTTCAACGTCAAGGCCGGCGGGCCGAACTCGGCCGCCCGTTCGTTGTCGGGCGGCAACCTGCAGAAATTCATCGTCGGGCGCGAGATCGACGCCCGGCCGAAGCTGCTGATCGTGTCGCAGCCGACCTGGGGCGTGGATGTCGGCGCCTCGGCCCAGATTCGCGCCGAAATCCTCGAGTTGCGCGACCAGGGTTGCGCGGTGCTGGTGGTGAGCGAGGAACTGGACGAATTGTTCGAACTCAGCGACCGGCTGCACGTGATCGCCAAGGGCCGGCTGTCGCCGTCGGTGCCCATCGCCGAGGCCACGATCGAGAAGATCGGCGAATGGATGAGCGGATTGTGGGAGACCGAACATGCTTAAGCTCGAAGCCCGCCCGCAGCCCTCGAATTTCTGGAGCTACGGCTCGCCGCTGCTGGCGCTGCTGATCACGGTCGTGATCGGAATCATCCTGTTTGTCGCGCTGGGGAAAGACCCGCTGCGCGGCCTGGAGATGTTTTTCTGGCAGCCGATCAAAAGCGGGTACGCGGTCGGCGAACTGCTGGTCAAGGCCACGCCGCTGCTGATCATCGCGCTCGGGCTGGCGGTATGTTTTCGCTCCAATGTCTGGAACATCGGCGCCGAGGGACAGTACATCCTGGGCGCGATCTTTGCCGGGGGCGTGGCGCTGCTGGCCGACAAGAGCACTGGCGCATGGATCGTGGTGCCGGTGATTCTCGCGGGTGTCGTTGGGGGCATGTTGTGGGCGGCCATCACGGCGGTGCTGCGCGACCGGTTCAATGCCAACGAGATCCTGGTCAGCCTGATGCTGGTGTATGTGGCGGTGCAGGTGCTGAGTTATCTGGTGGGCGGGCCCTGGAAGGACCCGCAGGGGTTCAATTTTCCGCAGACCAAGAACTTCGACGCGGTGACGCGTATCCCGCGCCTGTTCGAAGGCTCGCGCGTGAGCATCGGCGTGCTGTTCGCGCTGCTCGGCGTCGGCGCCATGTGGATATTCCTGTTTCGCACCCGGGCCGGTTTCGCCCAGCAGGTCGGCGGCCTGGCGCCCGCGGCCGCACGTTATGCCGGCTTCTCGTCGCGCCAAGCGCTATGGACGGCGCTGATGATCTCGGGCGGCGCCGCGGGCCTGGCGGGCGCGCTCGAGGTGGCCGGACCGATCGGGCAACTGACGACCTATGTGCCCGCGGGTTACGGCTTTGCCGCCATCATCGTGGCCTACGTCGGGCGGCTGCACCCGGTCGGCATGGTGTTCTCGGCCATATTGATGAGCATGTTCTATATCGGCGGCGAGATGGCGCAGTCCCGGCTCGGGTTGACCAAGTCCCTGACCGGCGTATTCCAGGGGCTGCTGCTGTTCAGCCTGCTGGGCTGCGATACCCTGGTGAACTATCGCCTCGTGTTCGGCCGTTCCGGGAGCAAATGATGGAATCCTATTCACTGCTGATCGCCGCCACGCTCAATGCCGGCACCGTCCTGGCGCTGGCGTCGCTGGGTCTGCTGGTCAACGAGAAAGTCGGCATCGTCAACCTGGGCGCGGAAGGCATGATGTTGTGCGCCGCCATTGCCGGGTTCGCCACCGTGGTGCACACCGGCAATGACTGGCTGGGGTTTTTTGTCGGCACCATGGTGGGTGCGGGGCTGGCGGCGATTTTCGGGCTGCTGGTGATCTGGCTCAACACCAACCAGTTCGCCACCGGCCTGGCGCTCACGCTGTTCGGAACCGGCTTCTCGGCCTTCGTCGGCACGGCCTACGTGCAGGCCAAGATTCCCGAGCGCCCCAGTTTCGGCATTCCCTGGCTGGCCGATATTCCATTGGTCGGCCCGGCGCTGTTCCGGCACCACCCGCTGGTGTACCTGACAGTCGCCCTTGCCCTGGCACTGATCTGGTTCATGTACCGCACGCGCAGCGGCCTGGTGATGCGCAGCGTCGGAGAAAGCCCCGAGTCGGCGCACGCGCTGGGTTACCCGGTGCGGCGCATACGGCTGCTGGCCGTGGTGGTGGGTGGCGCCTTGTGTGGCCTTGCGGGCGCCTATATTTCCGTCATCTACACGCCGTTGTGGGTCGAAGGCATGGTGTCGGGCAAGGGCTGGATCGCATTGGCCCTGACCACCTTCGCGACCTGGCGTCCGGCCCGCGTATTGTTGGGGGCCTACCTGTTTGGCGGCGTCACGATGCTGCAGTTCCACCTGCAGGGTGTCGGCGTCGATGTGCCCAGCCAGTTCCTGAGCATGCTGCCCTACGTTGCCACCATCGTGGTGCTGGCGCTGATTTCGCGCAACCCGCAGTGGATCCGCATAAATATGCCCGCGTCGATCGGGAAACCGTTTTATCCCGGCTCATAATTCATGGCTCCCGCCCTGACCCTGTGGTCCAGGTGACGGCGCGCAAGCCGGCGCCGCTGCGAACTTGGACATTTTCGAAAACTCTCCGACTTGAGGAAAAACATGACTGACTTGAACAAACGATCTCTCATCAAGGTGGCCGCACTGTCGGCCATTGCGGCCGCGGCCCTGGTAGGGTGCGGCAAGAAGGAAGAGGCCAAGCCAGCGGCCGCTCCGGCCGCGGCGCCGGCTTCTGCCGCGGCCGCGCCGGCGCCGGCCAAGGCGGAACCGCTCAAGGTCGCTTTTGCCTACGTGGGTCCGGTCGGTGATGGCGGCTGGACCTACGCGCACGACAGCGGTCGCAAGGCGGCCGAGAAGGAATTCGGTGACAAGATCGTCACGTCCTTCGTCGAGAACGTTCCCGAGTCGGCCGACGCCGAACGCGTGTTGCGCGACATGGCGGGGCAGGGCAACAAACTGATCTTCGGTACCACCTTTGGCTATATGGAGCCGATGCTCAAGGTGGCTGCCGATACCAAGGGCGTGATGTTCGAACATGCCACCGGCTACAAGCAGGCCGAGAACATGCGCACCTATGACAGCCGCACCTATGAAGGCGCGTACATGGCCGGTGTGATCGCGGGCAAGATGACCAAGAGCAATACCCTCGGTGTCGTGGCGTCGGTCCCGATTCCCGAGGTGATCCGCAACATCAACAGCTTCACGCTGGGTGCGCAGTCCAGCAACCCGAAGGTCAAGACCAAGGTGGTGTGGGTCAACGAATGGTTCAATCCGCCCAAGGAAACCGAGGCGGCGACCTCGCTGATCAACGGCGGCGCCGACGTGTTGTTCCAGAACACCGATTCGCCCGCCGTTCTCAAGACCGCGCAGGACAAGGGTAAACGGGCATTTGGCTGGGATTCGGACATGACCGCCTATGGCCCGAAGGCCCACCTCGCCTCGGCCGTCATCAACTGGGGCCATACTACACCAAGGCCATCAAGGATGCGCTGGACGGCAACTGGAAGGGTGGCACCGGCGTGTGGTGGGGACACAAGGAAGGTGCGATCGACATCGTCTCGATCGCCGACGACGTGCCGGCGGAAACCAAGGCCAGGATCGATGAGATCAAGGCCGGCCTGAAGGCCGGAACCTTCAGCATCTGGAAAGGCCCGATCGTGGGTCAGGACGGCAAGGAAGTGCTGGCCAAGGATGCGGTCGCCGACGACACGTTTCTGGGTGGTTTGAACTTCTACGTCAAGGGCGTCGAAGGCAAGGTCCCGGGCGGCAAATAAGGGGCCGTGCATCGTGCCGCCGCGCCGGCTGGTCTGCCGCCTGCAGCGTTGCCTGCGGCATGACCGGTACTGTGCGCGACCGCTACGCGCGGCGCAAGTCCGTTGTCACGCCTTGGGTGCACGGCGGCGTTGCGCGGTGCCCGGTGGGCCTGCCCTAGAGGAGAACCGCACGGCCGCGTCGTGTGCCTGTTCAGGCTGCCCCCGGGCAGCCTTTTGTTTTTGGGAGCGCGAAACATGAAAGTCAGACCCGTTGCCGCCGACCGGTTGCCCGAGTTGCTGCGCAGCATGCCCAAGGCCGAGTTGCACATGCACATCGAGGGCTCGCTGGAGCCCGAACTGATCTTCGCGCTGGCTCGGCGCAATGGCGTGCCGTTGAACTTCCCCGATGTAGCGTCGTTGCGCCGCGCCTATGTGTTCGACAACCTGCAGAGTTTTCTCGACCTGTACCACGCCGGCACCACGGTATTGCGCACCGAGCAGGATTTCTTCGACATGGCGCATGCCTACCTCGCGCGGGCCCATGCCGACAACGTGGTGCACACCGAGATATTCTTCGATACCCAGACCCACACCGGGCACGGCGTGGACACCGCGACCGTCGTCGACGGCCTGCACCGCGCCTGCCTGGCCGCCGCCACCGAGTTCGGCATCAGCGCGTCGCTGATCCTGTGTTTTCTTCGCCACCTGAGCGAACGCGAGGCCTTCGAGTGCCTCGAACAGGCCCTGCCCCTGCGCGACAAGATCATCGGTGTCGGGCTGGCTTCGAGCGAGGTCGGCCACCCGCCGGAGAAATTCGCGCGGGTCTTCGCGCGCTGCCGCGAACTCGGCTTTCGCCTCGTGGCGCACGCCGGCGAAGAGGGCCCGCCGGCCTATATCTGGAGTGCGCTGGACGTGCTCAAGGTCGAGCGCATCGACCATGGCGTGCAGGCCATCCAGGACGCCGCCTTGATGCAGCGCCTTGCGCGCGACCGGATTGCACTCACGGTGTGCCCGTTGTCCAATCTGAAGCTGCGTGTGTTTCCGACCCTGGCCCAGCACAATATTGGACTCATGCTGCAGGCCGGTATCGTGGCCACCGTCAATTCGGACGACCCGGCCTATTTCGGCGGCTACATCAACCAGAACTTCACGCAGACCTTCGCGGCGCTTGGGCTTTCGTCGCAAGAGGCGTGGCAGCTGGCGCGCAACAGTTTCGATGCCAGCTTCGTCGACGAGGCAGTGCGCCGCGGTTATATCGATCGCCTCAACGCAGCGTTCGAAGGCTTCGAGTAGGCGGGCCAGACCCCCGTTGTGCCCAGGCCCGAGTCGGCCCGCGGACCAGCGCTAAAATTCGAAGCACGGCCTGCTGCTCCGGCAGGCCCGTTTTTTGCCCGGAGCCATGTAGAGGACCACCATGTACAAAAACCTCGTAGCCGCTGTCGCGGCCGCCTGTTTTTTTCTCCCCGCGTTTTCCCAGGATTCCAAACCGCTCAAGATCGGTTTTGTCTACGTCGCTCCACTGAGCGACGCTGGCTGGGTGCACCAGCACGACCAGGGCCGGCGGGCGGTGGAGGCGGCTTTGAACCCGGCCGGCGCGCCGGCCAGGGTCCAGACCACCTTTGTCGAGAACGTGGCCGAGGGCGCGGACGCCGAGCGCGTGATCCGCGACCTTGCGCAGCAGGGCCACAAGCTGATCTTCACGCCCAGTTTCGGCTACATGGAGCCGACACTCAAGGTGGCGCGCGAATTCCCGGATGTGCGCTTCGAGTCGATCACCGGCTACAAGACGGCGACCAATGTGGCGGTGGCGAACGCGCGTTATTACGAGGGCCGTTATCTGGCCGGAGTCGTCGCCGGGCGCATGACCAAAAGCCACCTGGCCGGTTATGTGGCGGGCTTTCCGATCCCCGAGGTGGTGCAGGGCATCAACGCCTTCACGCTGGGCATGCGCTCGGTCGACCCGCTGGCGCAGGTCAAGCTGATCTGGCTCGACACCTGGTTCGACCCGGCGCGCGAGCGCGACGCTGCCATGACCCTGTTCAACCAGAACGTCGACGTGATCGCGTTCCATACCGGCTCCAATGCGGTGATGGTGGCCGCGCAGGAGCGCGGAAAAATGGCGGTGGCCTACCATTCGGACATGCGCCAGGTGGCGCCCGACGCCCAGATCGTGGCCGTCACGCACGAGTGGGGCGATTACTACACCCGGCGCGCGCAGGCCGTGCTCGACGGCACTTGGAAAAGCAGCGTCGTCTGGGGCGGGGTAAAGGAGGGCATGGTGCGGGTCGGCGATTTCGGCCCCCGGGTTCCCGCGAAGGTGCGCCAGGAAGTGCTGGCGCGCCAAAAAGATATCGCGGCCGGTCGTTTGCACCCGTTCTTTGCGCGCCAGACTGTGAACGACAACGAAGGCCATGCCGTCATCGTGGCCGGGCAGACGCTCGGTGATGCACAGATACTGGGGATGAACTGGCTGGTGCAGGGCGTGTCGGGAAAACTGCCGCGGCCCTGACGTGCCGCGCGCCCGGCCCTGGCCGGGTAGCCAACGCCGCGCACGCGTCGGATTGCGCATATCGCCATGGGGTCTATCTGCCCGCGCATATGTGTCGCGCGGGCATTCATGGTTAAGCTCGGCAACCATGAAGTGTTACCGCGCCGCGATCCTGCGTTTCGACGCACACCACAACGGCGTGTACGAGCCCGATGGCCTGCTGGCCGTCGGTCCGGGGCCGTCCGGCACCGAGGTTGTGCAAGCCGTGGGGTCGTACCGCGAACTGGCCGGACGGTTTGCGGCCACCGATGTGGAGCACCTGCCGGGTCGCATCATCGCACCGGGTTTCCTCGACCTGCACGTGCATTACCCGCAGATCGACATGATCGGCTCACCTGCCAGCGGGCTGCTGCCCTGGCTCGAGAACTACACTTTCCCCCAGGAGGCCCGCTTCGCCGAACCGGCGCACGCCGCCCAGGTTGCCGAATTCTTCCTGGGCGAGTTGCTGCGCAATGGCGTCACCACCGCGCTCGCGTTTGCCACTTCGCATCCGCAATCGGTCGACGCATTTTTCAGCGCCGCCGCCCGGCGCGGCCTGCGCATGATCACCGGCAAGGTGCTGCAGGACCGCCACTCGCCTGATGGCGTGCGCGACACCACGGAACAGAGCCTGGTCGATACCGAAGCCCTGATCCAGCGCTGGCACGGCCACGGTCGGCTCGGTTATGCCATCACGCCGCGATTTGCGCCGACCTGCAGCGACGCCCAGTTGCGCGGGGCGGGGGAGTTGGCGGCGCGTTACCCGCAGGTGTGGATACAGTCCCATGTGGCGGAGAACAAGGACGAGATCCAGTGGGCGCGCAGCCTGTTCCCGGATTCACGCTCCTATCTGTCGATCTACGACGACTTCGGATTGATGCGCGCGCGCGCCATCTACGCCCATTGCATCCATTTCGATGACGATGATCGTGCCCTGATGCGCGCCACCGGCACCGCGGCGGCGGTCAGCCCGACCAGCAACCTGTTCCTGGGCAGTGGCTTCTTTGATTACGCGGGCGCGGACCGGGTGGGATTCAACTACGGGCTGGCCAGCGACGTGGGCGGCGGCACGTCGTTGTCCCCCTTTCACACCATGCTGGCCGCCTACTACGTGGGCCGCGAGGGGCAGACCAAGGCGGGCCTGAGCCTGGGCCCGCAGCAGTTGTGGTGGCAACACACGGCGGGCGCCGCGCGGGCGCTGGGCCTGGACGGTGTGGTCGGCAACCTGGCGCCCGGATGCGAGGCGGATTTCGTGGTGCTCGATCCGCAGGCCACGCCGTTGCTGGCGCGGCGCACGGCGACCGCCAACAGTCTGGACGAATTGCTGTTCGCGATGATCGTGTTGGGGGATGACCGGCTGGTGGAGCGCACCGTTGTCGCTGGCGGCGCCTGAGCGCAGCGCGCCGGGGCGCCATGCGCCCTGCCTACAATGGCCCGCTTGACGTCTTGAGGCGACCGGGGAAACTGCATGAGTATCAAAAGCGACAAATGGATCCGCCGCATGGCAGAGAGCACCGGCATGATCGAACCCTTCGAGCCCGGACAGATACGCGAGCGCGACGGACAGAAGATCATAAGCTACGGCACCAGCAGTTATGGATACGACATCCGGTGCGCGCCTGAATTCAAGGTGTTCACGAATATCCACAGCACGGTCGTGGACCCGAAGAATTTCGACGAGAAGAGTTTTGTCGATTTCCATGACGCGGTGTGCATCATCCCGCCCAACAGCTTTGCGCTGGCGCGCACGCTGGAGTACTTCCGCATACCACGCAACGTGCTGACGATCTGCCTGGGCAAGAGCACCTATGCCCGCTGCGGCATCATCGTCAACGTGACTCCGTTCGAGCCCGAATGGGAAGGCTTCGTGACACTCGAGTTCTCCAACACCACGCCCCTTCCGGCCAAGATCTATGCGGGCGAAGGCTGCGCACAGGTGCTGTTCTTCGAGAGCGACGAGGTGTGCGAGACCAGCTACAAGGACCGCGGCGGCAAATACCAGGGCCAACGCGGCGTGACGCTGCCGCGGGCCTGATCGATCGAGCCGGCGCGCACCGGCACATCCATTGCGGATTGCGGCGTAGCGGATGGCGACTCACAGGCCAGGCACCCTGTCGGCGAGCGCCATGCAGGGAGAGCCCTGTTGCGGCAGCATCGGCAGGTGCAAAAAAACCGCTCCGCTCACTCCACGGCAGGCCCTTGTGTCGCGCTGGCTGCGCCGGTGGAAGCTCCGCGCGTCCTACAGTCGGCGTTGGTTAAAGGTCGTACCATTCCTTCAATTTACCGCGGATCGAGACCAGCGGGGACCACAAGGAGCAGCCATGAAGTGGGAAGGCAACCGCGAGTCGGACAACGTCGAGGATCGCCGGGCCGGCGGCGGCGGAGGAGGCGGCATGCTGGGCGGGCGCAGCATCGGCATCGGCACGATCGTGATCGCATTGGTCGGTGGCTGGGTCTTCGGCGTCAACCCGTTGACGATCCTGAGCCTGCTCAGTGGCGGTGGCGGTGGCGAACAGGTGCAACAGGCGCCAGCGCAACGCCCGCCGGCCGATGACCGCATGGCCAAGTTCGTGTCCACCGTGCTGGCCGATACCGAAGACGTCTGGAAGGACGTGTTTGCCAAGGACGGCAAAACCTACAGCGAGCCGCACCTGGTGCTGTTCCGCGGCGCCACGCCCACCGCCTGCGGTACCGGGCAATCGGCCATGGGCCCCTTCTATTGCCCGGGGGACCAGAAGGTCTACATCGACCTGGCGTTTTACGAAGTTCTCAGATCCCGCATGGGAGCGCCGGGCGATTTCGCCCAGGCCTATGTGATCGCACACGAGGTCGGCCACCATGTGCAAAACCTGCTCGGCATCAGCGAGAAGATGGACCAGATGCGCTCCCGTGTCAGCCAGCAGGAGTACAACGCCTTGAGCGTGCGGCTGGAATTGCAGGCCGATTGCCTGGCCGGCGTGTGGGCGAACCACGCCCAGAATGCGCGCCAGATCCTGGAAAACGGCGACGTGGAAGAAGCCATGAACGCGGCCGCGAAGATCGGCGACGACGCCCTGCAGCGGGCCGGCGGCGGCGCCGTGGTGCCCGAGAGCTTCACCCACGGCACCAGCGCCCAGCGCCAACGCTGGTTCAACACCGGGCTGCAGGGTGGCACGGTCAAGGGCTGCGATACCTTCTCGGCGCGGCCACTGTAGGGCCGCAAGCCCAAAAAGCGGATAATCGGGGTTTGCCCTGATGCAGGGGCACCACCCGCCGCAGCGCCTGATCAGGCCCCTGTGGCAACAATTCCGCAGGTATAGATGACAGACCCCGTTAGCCAGATGAACTTGGATTCGTTCTCCCAACTCAACCTCGCCGAGCCATTGGCGCGCGCCGTCGCCGACCTCGGCTACGAGTCCATGACGCCGATCCAGGCCCAGGCCATTCCGATCGTCCTGCAGGGACGCGACGTCATGGGGGCGGCCCAGACCGGGACTGGCAAGACGGCCGCCTTCGCATTGCCGCTGTTGCAACGCATGCTGGGGCACGAAAATGCCTCCACCTCGCCAGCACGCCATCCGGTGCGCGCGCTGGTGTTGTTGCCCACGCGGGAACTGGCGATCCAGGTGGCGCAGGCGATCACGGCTTATGCCAAACACACGCAGTTGCGCTGCACCGTGGTGTTCGGCGGCATGGACATGAAGCCGCAGACGCTCGAACTCAAGCGCGGCGTCGAGGTGCTGGTGGCCACGCCCGGGCGCCTGCTCGACCATATCGAAGCCAAGAACACCGTGCTCAACCAGGTCGAGTACGTGGTGCTCGACGAGGCCGACCGGATGCTCGATATCGGCTTCCTGCCGGATCTGCAGCGCATCCTGAGTTTCCTGCCCAAACAACGCACGACGCTGTTGTTCTCGGCCACGTTTTCGCCCGAGATCAGGCGCCTGGCGAACAGCTACCTGCAGGACCCGGTGACGGTCGAGGTGGCCCGCCCGAACGCCACGGCGAGCACGGTCGAGCAGCACTTCTACAGCGTCGGCGACGAAGACAAACGCCACGCCCTGCACCAGGTGTTGCGCCAGCGCGGCATGAAGCAGGCGTTCGTGTTCGTGAACAGCAAACTGGGTTGCGCGCGGCTTGCGCGCTCGCTCGAGCGCGAGGGCCTCAAGACCACGGCGCTGCACGGTGACAAGAGCCAGGACGAGCGGCTCAAGGCGCTCGATGCGTTCAAGAAGGGCGAGGTCGACCTGCTGGTGGCCACCGACGTGGCCGCGCGCGGACTGGACATCAAGGACGTGCCGGCGGTGTTCAACTTCGACATCCCGTTCAACGCCGAAGACTACATCCACCGCATCGGCCGCACCGGCCGCGCCGGTGCTTCCGGCCTGGCGGTGAGTTTCGTCTCCAAGTCGGATGGCCGCTTGATGGCCGACCTGGAAAAACTGCTCAAGTCCAAGATCGAACTCGAAGCGATCGAGTTCGATGAAGACAGCCCGGACATCCGCAAGCAGGGCCGCATCAACGATGGCCGGCGCATGAACGCCGGCGAGGAGGTTCCTGAGGAGCCGCGCGGCCCCGGCGCGCGGCCGCGCTCTGGTGGTGAAGCGGTGGCCCGCGCCGAGCGGCCGCCGCGGCGCGACTATTCGCGCCCGCCGCCGGTTTCGCGTGATCCGTTTTTCGACAAACCCTACGAGGCACCGACTGCCGCAGAGGCGACTCCGGCCTGGGAAGCTGCGGCGCCGCGCGCAGCGCGCAGCATTTCGGCCAATATCAAGCCCAAGCGCCGCGTCGCCGCCC
>JANMYG010000470.1:0-7224 GCA_031381865.1 Betaproteobacteria bacterium
CCCGCCCTGCGGGCTCCTCCTCTATTTCGCTGCGCCGAGCGCCGCACCGACCTGATCCGACCGGCGTGGTGGGAGCGCGGCGCGTCAAAGTCCGCGCCGCTGCGCCGAGCGCCGCGCCGGCCTGATCCGGCCCGCTTGGTGGGTCGGCGGCGCGCCACCCCCCCTCGACGCTACTTCATGAACGAGGGCAGCCAAAGGCTCAGCGCCGGGAATGCCACCAGGATCGCCAGCATGATCACCTGCACCACCACGAACGGCCAGACGCCGCGGAAGATGGTGCCCAGGCCGACCCGCGACAACAGGGCATTGAGCACGAACAGGTTCATTCCGACCGGGGGCGATATCAGGCCGATCTGGATCACCATCACGATCAGCACGCCGAACCACACCGGGTCGAAACCGAGCGCCACGACGATCGGGAAGAACAGCGGGATGGTCAGCAGCACCATCGTGAGCTCTTCCATCACCGTGCCCAGCAGCACGTAGATCACCATCATCATGCCGACCACCATCACCGGGGACAGTCCCAGATGCGTGATCCATTGCCTGAGGTCGCCCGGCATGGAGGTGAAGTTGACGAAATTGGCGAAGATGGTGGCCGCGATCAGCAGCGTGAACAGCATGGCGGTGGTGCGGGCCGATTCCACCAGCACCTCCAGCAGGGTCTTCCAGCCGAGTTTGCCGCGCGCCAGCGCAAACAGGAAGGCGCCCGAGGCCCCGATGCCGGCGCCTTCGGTGGCCGTGAATACGCCGCCATAGATTCCGCCCAGGACCACCACCACCAGCAGCAGCACGCCCCAGATGCCGCGCAAGGCCACCCAGCGCTCGCTCCAGGTGGATTTTTCGCCGGCCGGTGCGTGTTCCGGGTCCATCGAGGTCACCACGACCACCGCCACCATCAACATCAGCGCGGTCAGCAGGCCGGGGATCACGCCGGCCGCAAACAGCTTGCCGATATTGGTCTCGGTGATGATGCCGTAGATCACCATGATCGTGGACGGGGGAATCATGATGCCCAGCGTGCCGCCCGCGGCGATCACGCCGGTAGACAGCGAGTCGCTGTAGCCGAGTTTCTTCATCGACGGATACGCCACCTTGCTCATCGTGGCCGCAGTGGCGATCGACGAGCCGCAGATGGCGCCAAAACCGGCGCAGGCCGCGATCGTGGCGTGCGCCAGACCGCCGCGCAGGTGCCCGATGAATACGTAGGCGGCGCGGAACAATTCGTGCGCCAGGCCCGCCTTGGCGACGAAGTTGCCCATCAGGATGAAAAGCGGTATCACCGACAGGGTGTACGCAAAGCCGGTTTCGTGCACCACCTGGGCGGTGCTGACGACCGCAGCATGCCAGCCGCGTGTGCTGCCCATGCCGACGATGCCCACGATACCCATCGCGAACGCGAGCGGGACCCGCAGCAGGGCGAGTGCGAATATGGCGATGAAACCGGTCAGGGCTTCGGTCACAAGGTGCCGCCTTCGACCCGCTCGTCGTCGCGCGGTGGAACGAACAATTGCCCCAGATGCACCAGGCCGGTCAAGGCACAAAGCACTGCCATGCCATAAATGAACGGGGCCTTTGACAGCTTGAGCTGCGCGGTGGTTTCGCCACTCTGGGCGAAGTCGGCGCCGGTCTGCCACATCAGATACGCCAGCCCGAGCAGCAGGCCCGCACACAACACATGTACGGCGGCGAGTTGCACTTTGCGCAGCAGCGGCGGCAGGTAATGGTCGAGGGAATCGAAGACCACGTGTTCGCCGCGCAGGGATACCAGCGGCAGCGCCGCGAAAATCACCACCACCATCAGCAATTCGGTCAACTCCAGCGAGCCGGGGATGGAGGTGGATGCCAGCTTGCGCCCACCCACGTCAAAGAAGGTCAGCGCCATGATGGCGAACAGCGCCACGCCGGCGAGGGTGCCGCACGCCCATTCAAATAGTCGGTTCAATTCGGGGTCAACCTGTAGCGAGAAAGCCGCCGCACACGGCGCACGGGGCGGCGTGGGCACGACACGCCGGCCGTGGCGCCGGCATCGCGGCTACTTTTCCTGTTTCGCGATCTCGGCGCGGAATTCGGCCAATACCTTGGCGGCGTCTTTCAGGCCCTTGGCCTGTGCATCGGCAACCCATTTGGCCTCCAGGCCGGCCGTCTTGCTCTTCACTTCTTCGACGAACTTGGCGTCCGCCTTGACGATCTGGACCGCGTTGGCCTGCATCAGCGCCATGCCACGCCGGTCGACCTTGTCCCAGTTGCGCCCGAACATGCGCGCATAGTTGTCGCCCGATATCGCGTCCACCGCCTTTTTCTCGTCGGCCGTCAGCTTGTCGTAGCGCGCCTGGTTCATCATCGCCACGAAGCTGGTGTTGTACAACCCGCCCGGGAACAGGGTGGCGTGTTTGATGATCTTGTCGATCTTGAACGATTCGGTGGATTCGGCCGGAAACAGGGTGCCGTCCATCACGCCACCCGACAACAATTCGTAGGAGTCGGTGGCCGGCTTGAGTGTCACGTTCATGCCCAGCGCCTTGGAGATTTCATTGACCATGCCGCCGCCGACGCGGAACTTCAGTCCGCTGAGGTCTTCCGCCCTGGTGATCGGTTTCTTGGTGTTGAATACGATCCCGGGGCCGTGCGTGAAAAAGGCCAGCACCTTGACGCCCTGGTGTTCCTGCGCGAAGTACGGGTTCTTCATCGCAACCTTGTTGAACGCAACGCAAATCGGTTCGGCGGTGTTGCCCAGGAACGAGAACTCGGCCATCTGGGTGGCGACGAACCGGCCCGGGGTGTAGCCATGGACCGTGAATGAAATGTCGGCCAGGCCATTCTTGACCGCATCGTAGGTTCCGGGCGGCGCCGATACCGCGCGCGGCAGGATGTTGCACTTCATCTTGCCGGCGGTGTTTTTCTCAAGCAGGTCGCACCACTCCTTTTGCGCCACGCTGAGCGCGTGGGTCGGCGGCACCCAGCTCGAGGCGGTCAGAACCGTTTGGGCGCCGGCGCCAGCGGCAAACAATGCGGCAGTGGCGGCGAGGGCGGTTACAGCAATTCGATGCATGGTCGGGACTCCGTGTTTGTTGCAGCGCACACTGTAAGGGCAATAGGCTTGGGCGCTTGTACTTGTTTACCCGGACTGGTGCCGCCATGCAGGCGTTGTCTTGTTGTGGCCACGGGCCGGGATGACCGGCGCCGGGCGCCCGGACGGGAGCAAAAAGCACGACTGTTCCATTTTGTCGCTGCGGTGTTGGTGGTGCTTCGCTCGATGTCGTTTTGGCTTCGCGCAAGGTCGCCCAGGCTTCGCGCAAGATCGCCCAGGCTTGCCATGATGTCGCCAGGTCTTCGCGTCATGTCGCGCCGGCGAAGCTCCCGGGCTGCCTTGCCGCTTAAAATAGCACCGGAAGGTACGACACTGATCATGCACGCGGCGTCATGGCGGCCCGATCCCTCAAACCATGGGTGGCGGGTCGAGTCTGCGATGGCAAGGCTTGAACGAACAGAATCGGGGTCACGCCGGATGCGCGGTGGTTGTTTGGGGCCACCGCCTCTCAGATCAACAATTCAATGGAGTCTCAGTAATGAAGGTCCTGGTACCTGTGAAACGCGTGGTGGACTACAACGTCAAGGTGCGCGTCAAGTCGGACGGCACCGGCGTCGACATCGCCAATGTCAAGATGAGCATGAACCCGTTTGACGAGATTGCGATCGAAGAGGCCGTCCGGCTGCGCGAAAAGGGCGTCGTCACCGAAGTCATCGCGGTGTCGTGCGGCGTGACGCAATGCCAGGAGACGCTGCGCACTGCGATGGCGATCGGCGCAGACCGCGCGATCCTGGTCGAGACCACCGAAGAACTGCAGCCGCTGGCGGTCGCCAAGCTGCTCAGGGCGCTGTTCGAGAAGGAACAGCCCGGCCTCGTGATACTGGGCAAGCAGGCGATCGACGACGATTGCAACCAGACCGGCCAGATGCTGGCGGCCCTGTGCGACCTGCCACAGGCGACCTTTGCCAGCAAGGTCGAAGTGGCCGACGGCCAGGTCCGCGTGACGCGCGAGGTGGATGGCGGGCTGGAGACGATCGCGCTGAGCCTGCCGGCCGTGATCACCACCGACCTGCGCCTGAACGAGCCGCGTTACGTGACGCTGCCCAACATCATGAAGGCGAAGAAGAAGCAGATGGACATCTACAAGCCGGCCGACCTGGGTGTGGACATCAAGGCGCATCTGAAGACCCTCAGCGTCAAGGAGCCACCGCAGCGCAGCGCCGGCATCAAGGTTCCGGACGTCGCGACACTGGTGGAAAAACTCAAGAACGAAGCAAAGGTAATCTGACATGACCGCACTCGTAATTGCCGAACACGACAACGCCACGATCCGGCCGGCGACCCTCAACACCGTCACCGCCGCCGCGTTGTGCGGTGGCGACGTCCATGTGCTGGTGGCCGGCTCCAATGCCGGCGCGGCCGCCGCGGCGGCGGCCCAGATCGCGGGTGTGGCCAAGGTGCTGCACGCCGAAGACCCGGGCTTCGCCCATGGATTGGCGGAAAACGTGTCGGCCCAGGTGCTGGCGATTGCCGCCGCCTATAGCCACATCCTGTTCCCAGCCACCGCCTCGGGCAAGAACATCGCGCCCAGGGTGGCGGCCAAGCTCGATGTGGGGCAGATTTCCGACATCACCAAAGTCGACAGCCCCGAGATCTTCGAGCGCCCGATCTACGCCGGCAACGCGATCGCCATGGTGCAGAGCCTGGACGCGGTCAAGGTATTGACCGTGCGCACCACCGGTTTCGACCCCGCCGCGGCAACCGGTGGTTCCGCGCCGGTCGAGTCGGTGGCGGCGGTCGCGGCGAGCGCCAAGGCCACCTTTATCGGCAGCGAGATCGCCCGCAACGACCGTCCGGAACTGACCGCCGCCAAGATCGTGGTCAGCGGCGGGCGTGCATTGGGCAGCGCCGAGAAGTTTGCCGAGGTGATGACGCCGCTGGCCGACAAGCTCGGCGCGGCCATGGGTGCTTCGCGCGCCGCCGTGGACGCCGGTTACGCGCCCAACGACTGGCAGGTGGGCCAGACCGGCAAGATCGTGGCGCCGCAGCTGTACGTGGCCTGCGGCATCAGCGGCGCGATCCAGCACCTTGCCGGCATGAAGGACAGCAAGGTCATCGTCGCGATCAACAAGGATGCCGAAGCCCCGATCTTCAGCGTGGCCGACTACGGGCTCGAGGCCGACTTGTTCGTCGCGGTGCCGGAGCTGGTGGCCGCGCTGTAGCCGAAGCCTGCGGGCACGGCGCCGCGTGCCTGGTCGCGCGGCGCATCCGTTTTCAACAGCCGTTCTTCTTCGACCCGCAGTTCAGGAAGAACGGCTTTTTTGGTTCCGGCGCAACGCGCAGCAGCTGGCAACGGAACCGCGTCTTCGCATCAGGAGTTTCCATGAGTTACGTTGCACCGATCAAGGACATGTTGTTCGACATCCGGCATCTCGCCAACATCGACCAGGTGGCGCAGATGCCCGGCTTTGAAGATGCCGGTTTCGACACCGCGCAAGCGGTATTGGAAGAAGCCGCCAAGTTCAACGAAGGCGTATTGGGCCCGCTGAACTGGGAGGGCGACAAATACCCGTCGTCGTGGCACGACGGAAAGGTGACGACCACGCCGGGTTTCAAGCAGGCGTTCTCGCAGTTCGCCGAAGGCGGCTGGCAGGGGCTGCAACACCCGCCCGAGTTCGGTGGGCAGGGACTGCCCAAGACCATTGGCGCGGCCTGCATCGAAATGGTCAACAGCGCGAACATGAGCTTCGCGTTGTGTCCGCTGCTCAGCGACGGCGCCATCGAGGCGTTGCTGACGGCGGGCTCGGATGCGCTCAAGGCGACCTACCTGGAAAAACTCGTGAGCGGCCAGTGGACCGGCACCATGAACCTGACCGAGCCGCAAGCCGGTTCCGACCTGGCCATGGTCCGGTCCCGGGCCGAGCCGCAGCCCGACGGCAGCTACAAGGTTTTCGGGACCAAGATCTTCATCACCTACGGCGAACATGACATGGCCGAGAACATCGTGCACCTGGTGCTGGCCAGGGTGGTGGGCGCCCCCGAAGGCGTCAAGGGCATCAGCCTGTTCGTGGTCCCGAAGTTCATGGTCAACCAGGACGGCTCCTGCGGGGCGCGCAACGATGTGTTTTGCGTGAGCATCGAACACAAGCTGGGCATCAAGGCCTCGCCCACCGCGGTGCTGCAGTACGGTGACCACGGTGGCGCCGTCGGTTACCTCGTGGGGCAGGAGAACCGCGGCCTGGAATACATGTTCATCATGATGAACGCGGCGCGTTACGCGGTTGGTGTGCAGGGTATCGCCGTGGCCGAGCGCGCCTACCAGAAGGCGGTGCGTTTCGCCAAGGACCGGGTGCAGTCGCGGCCGGTCGACGGTTTGATTGCGGCCAGCGCGCCGATCATCCACCACCCCGATGTCAAGCGCATGCTGATGACCATGCGCGCCTATACCGAGGGTTGCCGCGCCATGGCCGCGGTGGCGGCGGCCGCCTACGACGCCGCGCACCACCACACCGACGCCGACGTGCGAAAGCAGAACCAGGCCTTCTACGAATACCTGGTGCCGCTGGTCAAGGGTTACAGCACCGAGATGAGCCAGGAAGTCACCAGCCTGGGCGTGCAGGTGCATGGAGGCATGGGCTTCATCGAGGAAACCGGCGCCGCCCAGTATTACCGCGACGCCAGGATCCTGACCATCTATGAAGGCACCACGGCGATCCAGGCCAACGACCTGGTCGGGCGCAAGACCGCGCGTGATGGCGGCCAGACTGCGCGCGCGATCGCGGGCCAGATCGCCGGGACCGAAACCGAGCTGCTGCAAAGCGCCACACCGGCGGCGCTGGCGGTGGCCAGGCGCCTGAAGGCGGCCCGCGAGGCCTTTGTCGACGTGGTCGACTTCGTGGCCGGCAAGACCAAGGCTTCGCCCAACGCCGTGTTCGCGGGCAGCGTGCCGTACCTGATGCTGGCCGGCAACCTGGTGGCGGGCTGGCAGATGGCACGCGCGTTGCTGGTGGCACAGGAGCAGGTCGCGCTGGGCAACGACGTCGCCTTCATGCAGGCCAAGATCACCACGGCGCGTTTCTACGCCGACCACCTGCTGTGCAAGGCGCCGGGCCTGCGCGACAGCATCGTCGAGGGTGCGGACAGCGTCACCGCCCTGGCGATCGACTCTTTCTGAACACCCGCCCCCATCACCG
>JANMYG010000491.1:0-5891 GCA_031381865.1 Betaproteobacteria bacterium
GCGACAATTCTGCAGGATTTTCCCTGGAGGCAAATAAATGGGTTTTCTCGCTGGCAAGAAACTGTTGATCACGGGTGTGCTGAGCAACCGGTCGATTGCCTACGGCATCGCCAGGGCGTGCCATGCGCAGGGCGCGGAGCTCGCATTCAGTTATGTCGGCGAGCGCTTCAAGGACCGCATCACCGAATTCGCAGCCGACTTCGGTTCCGCGCTGATATTCGACTGCGACGTCGGTGACGACGCCCAGATCGAGCGGCTGTTTTCCGATCTGTCGGTGACATGGCCAACGCTGGACGGCTTCGTGCACAGCATTGGGTTCGCGCCCCGCGAAGCCATCGCGGGAAATTTCCTCGATGGCCTGACGCGCGAGAACTACCGCATCGCGCACGACATCAGCGCCTACAGCTTCCCGGCCATGGCCAAGGCCGCCCTGCCCTATCTCAGCACCAGGTCGGCCTTGCTGACACTGACCTATCTGGGTGCGGAACGCATCGTGCCGAACTACAACACGATGGGCCTGGCCAAGGCCTCGCTCGAGGCGTCCGTGCGTTACCTGGCCGAGGCCATGGGCGCGCGTGGAACGCGTGTCAATGGCATCAGCGCCGGACCGATCCGTACGCTGGCCGCAAGCGGCATCAAGGACTTCGGCAAGCTGCTCGGTGTGGTCGCGGGAGCGGCGCCGCTGCGGCGCAACGTGACGATCGAGGATGTCGGCAATGTGGCCGCGTTCCTGCTCAGCGACCTGGCCTCGGGCGTGACGTCCGAGATCACCTATGTCGATGGCGGCTTCAACCAGGTCGCGATCGCGACCGTGGAGTCCGCAGGCGGCTGAACGCCGCGCGCTCAGCCGGGCTCGGTGCAACCCGGCAGCACACAGTCGGCGTAATAACGCAGCTTGCCGTGTTCGTCCTCCTGCGTCACGAGTCCGTGGATGTCGGTGCCAAAACCCGGACACTGCGCATTGAACTCGCGTGAGAACTTGAGGTAATCGACGATCTTGCGGTTGAACACCTCACCGGGAATCAGCAGCGGGATTCCGGGCGGATAGGGTGTGACCAGCCCCACCGTGATACGGCCTTCCAGCTCGTCGATCTCGACCCTTTCGGTCTTGCGCCGCGCGATCTGGGCGAATGCATCGCTGGGCTTCATCGCGGGCGCCAGGTCACTCAGATACATGTCGGTAGTCAGCCGCGCGATGTCGTAGCGGGCGTACAGCTGGTGCACGAACTGGCACAGGTCGGCCAGCCCCATCTTCTCGTATTTGGGGTGCTGCTGGCAAAACTCCGGCAGGATGCGCCACATCGGCTGGTTCTTGGCGTAGTCGTCCTTGAACTGCTGCAAGGCCGTCAGCAGGGTGTTCCACCGGCCCTTGGTGATGCCGATGGTGAACATGATGAAGAAGCTGTAGAGGCCGGTCTTCTCGACCACCACCCCATGTTCGGCAAGAAACTTGGTGACGATGCTCGCTGGAATGCCGGTCTTCGCAAACTTGCCGTTCAGATCCATGCCCGGTGTCACGATGGTCGACTTGATCGGGTCGAGCATGTTGAAGCCGGTGGCCATCTTGCCGAAGCCGTGCCAGTTCACGCCCGCCTTGGCATTGCGCGATTCGCCCTTGATGATCCAGTCGTCGGCGCGCCCGATGCCCTCATCGACGAGTTTGTCCGGGCCCCAGACCTTGAACCACCAGTCGGCACCGTACTCGTCGTCGATCTTGCGCATCGCGCGCCTGAAATCCAGCGCCTCGGTGATGCTTTCCTCGACCAGCGCAGTACCACCGGGCGGCTCCATCATCGCGGCCGCGACGTCGCAACTGGCGATGATGCTGTACTGCGGGCTGGTGCTGGTGTGCATCAGGTAGGCCTCGTTGAACAGGTGCCGGTCAAGCTTGGTCTGCTGGGCATCCTGCACCAGCACGTGGCTGGCCTGGCTGATGCCGGCCAGCAGCTTGTGGATCGACTGGGTGGAATAAACAACCGCATGTTTGGGCCGGGCCCGCTTCTTGCCCATCGAGTGGTAGGTGCCGTAAAACGGGTGGAAGGCGGCGTGCGGCAACCAGGCTTCGTCGAAATGCAGGTTTTCGACATAACCATCGAGCATGGCCTTGATGGTTTCGGTGTTGTACAGCACCCCGTCGTAGGTCGATTGGGTGATCGTCAGCACCCGCGGCTTGACGCTCGCAGCGTCGACACCCTCGAGCAGCGGATTGGCCCGGATCTTGGCCTGGATTGCCGCCGGTTCGAACTCTTCCTTGGGGATCGGACCGATGATCCCGAAATGGTTGCGCGTGGGCTTGAGGAACACCGGGATCGCGCCGGTCATGATGATCGCGTGCAGGATCGACTTGTGGCAGTTGCGGTCGACCACCACCACGTCTCCCGGCGCGACGCAGTGGTGCCAGACGATCTTGTTCGAGGTGCTGGTTCCGTTGGTCACGAAAAAGCAGTGGTCGGCATTGAAGATGCGTGCCGCATTGCGCTCGGACGCGGCTATCGGCCCGGTATGGTCGAGCAGCTGGCCGAGTTCCTCGACCGCGTTGCACACGTCCGCACGCAGCATGTTTTCGCCAAAGAACTGGTGGAACATCTGCCCCACCGGGCTCTTCAGGAACGCGACGCCCCCCGAATGGCCGGGGCAATGCCATGAATAGGAGCCGTCTTCGGCGTAATCGAGCAGCGCCTTGAAGAACGGCGGCTGCACACCTTCCAGGTAACTCTTGGCCTCGCGGATGATATGGCGCGCCACGAATTCGGGCGTGTCCTCGAACATGTGGATGAAGCCATGCAGCTCTCGCAGAATGTCGTTGGGAATGTGCCGCGAGGTCTTGGTTTCTCCGTAGACGTAGATCGGAACATCCAGGTTCTTGCGCCGCACTTCCTCGATGAACTGGCGCAGGTTCAGTACCGCCGGGTCGAGGTCCGGGCCGGGCGTGAACTCTTCGTCGTCGATCGACAGGATGAATGCGCTGGCGCGTGACTGCTGTTGGGCGAATTGCGACAGGTCCCCGTAACTGGTCACGCCCAGAACCTCGAAACCTTCGCTCTCGATCGCCTGGGCCAGCGCGCGTATGCCCAGGCCGGAAGTGTTCTCGGAACGGAAGTCCTCGTCGATGATGACGATCGGAAAGCGGAATTTCATGGGGGCTCCGTGCCGTGGGGCAAACGCAGAAAAACGGGAACAGGCGCGCAGTGTAAGGAATTAAGCCCGGCGCCAAGGTGCCGGGGCGCACAATTGCCGCAAAATGTGGCGCTGGCAACACAAAGCAGTTTTCAGCTGGGCCTGACTGGTATTCAAGCGGCGTCCCGCACACGATGCAATTTCAGGGGACGCCCCATGTTGTGTCGCAACCAAAGGGAGGGCGATGGCTGATTCGACGATCTGGTGGTTATGCGCGGGCGCTGCGGTTGCGGTCGAGCTCGTGACAGGAACCTTTTACCTGTTGATGCTTGCGGTGGGTCTCGCAGCCGCGGCCGTGGCGGCACATTCGGGAGCGGGCACGGTCGTCCAGTTGCTGGTTGCAGCCGTGGTCGGCGGCGGGTCCGTCGTCGGCTGGCACCTGCGGCAGGGCCGACGCGCCGCCGCACCGCCCGCAAGCGCCAATCGCGACGTCAATCTGGATGTGGGCGAAACGGTGTACGTGGACGAATGGGGCCCGGACGGCACTGCCAACGTGAAATACCGTGGAGCGAACTGGACCGTCGTGCACCGCAGCGGCAACGCACCATCGACCGGCGCCCACCGCGTCGCGGAAGTGGTCGGAAGCCGCCTGCTGGTCGACAAGATCTAGCCGGACCGCGGCCCCGTTTGCCATCGACACCATCGCAAGCCGATTCACCAACACACTGGAAATGCCATGGAAGCAACCGTCGCCCTCGTCATCTTCGTCATCGCGGTGATCTTCATCTCGCGCTCGGTCAAGGTCGTGCCGCAGCAGCATGCCTGGGTCGTCGAGCGCCTGGGCAAGTACCGCGCCACACTGACACCCGGACTGAACATCCTGGTGCCGTTCGTGGACAGGGTCGCCTACAAACACGTGCTCAAGGAGATACCGCTGGACATTCCCAGCCAGGTCTGCATCACGCGCGACAACACGCAGTTGCAGGTGGACGGCATCCTGTACTTCCAGGTCACCGACGCCATGCGCGCCAGTTACGGATCGTCCAACTACATCATGGCCATCTCGCAGCTGGCACAGACCTCGCTGCGTTCGGTGATCGGCAAGCTCGAACTCGACAAGACCTTCGAGGAGCGGGCGATCATCAACTCGCAGGTGGTCGCGGCGATTGACGAGGCAGCGCTCAACTGGGGCGTCAAAGTGCTGCGTTATGAAATCAAGGACCTAACGCCACCCAAGGAGATCCTGCACGCCATGCAGTCCCAGATCACCGCCGAGCGGGAAAAGCGCGCCCTGATCGCCGCATCGGAAGGCCGCAGACAGGAGCAGATCAACATCGCCACCGGCGAACGCGAGGCGTTCATCGCGCGTTCGGAAGGCGAAAAACAGGCGGTCATCAACAAGGCGCAGGGTGACGCGCAGTCCATCCTCGCCGTGGCCGAGGCCACCGGGCAGGCCATAGAACGCATCGCGGCCGCCATTCGTCAACCGGGCGGAGAGCAGGCGGTGCAGCTCAAGGTCGCCGAGAAAGCGGTGGAAGCCTACAGCCGCGTGGCAGCCAATGCCGCCACCACCTTGATCGTGCCAAGCAACATGAGCGAAGTCTCGGCCCTGATCTCGTCGGCCATGAAGATGGTGCAGGCCCAGAAGACGTCCTGACCACCACGAGATGCGCGCCATGCGGGGTACAAGCCATCGAGGTTCCGAAGACCTCCGCTGATACAATCGTCGGCGCCGGAGAGGTGGATGAGCGGTTTAAGTCACACGCCTGGAAAGCGTGCGAGGGGTAAAACCCTCCGCGGGTTCGAATCCCGCCCTCTCCGCCAGAATGTACAGTAGGCCATTGATTTCATTGTATTTTCCAAGGTAGTCAGCGGATTTCGTGGTTTTTACCCCTACGTTACCTCCGACATTGATCGGGCTACCCTGCAACAGGTCCCGGTCGATCGCTGAGCAACACCCCTACCCCCAACACTGCGCGCAGCGCCTGTTCAATGCATCGGGTTCCCGACGGCGACAAGGGTGCACGGGCGACGGCGCGTAGGGCGCGCAAGCGACCGGGAAGCGCCGTCGGCTGACGCGCCCGCACCCCAGCGGAGGACACTTCGCGTAACGCCTGCTGCCTTTACCCGACAGGGCGCGCAGCGGTGACCGGCACCAAGCCGAGCTTTAGCGCAGCGACTGCCGGGCACTGAAGGCGATGGGGCGTCATGTGACGAGTCCGCAGCGAGCGCGCACCACATGACCGACGATGACCACGACTGCCGGGCCGCGCCGCAGGCGCCGGCCGTTCCAGCACAATGCGCAGCGAGTCGACACCATGTCTGCGCCACGGCGCACTGATCAACACTTGCGAAGCACTGAACATTGGTGCAGCGCAGCGGGGCCAGCAGCATGACCACGCAATCGAGGTGATGTAGCGCAGCGCCGACGGCAATCAGCCGCCAGGCTGAGTGACGCAAGCTGCGCGGGGCTTGGGGCTTGGGGCTTGGGGCTGACGTATACCCTTTTTTTCAAAGGCCGTGCCTTCGGACTAGCCCAGTTGGCCTCGAAAAAAATTTGAATTTTTTGGAAAAGCGCCTTGCCTACGATCAACCACAAACGGTGAACATGAATTTCGACCTCATCAACAGGCAATGGAAGTGCCTTGCAGGCACTTGCATAAGGCACCACCATCACCTGTTAGTGGCTCTTGGAAACCGCTCATATATGGCCTTTAGAGCGCGGTTTTGTTGTGGACTGAATGTGGGGTCCTCGGTGGGTGCCGCGTGTGCGC
>JANMYG010000492.1:0-2295 GCA_031381865.1 Betaproteobacteria bacterium
CCCGGTTTCGACCAGTTTCCCGCCGTCCATGCGCGTGGCGGCAAAACGCATGCCGCACACGGCGCCGGCCTGGGTCAACACCTCTTTGGGCGCGGCCCAGTGCCGTATCGATACGCCGTTGGTCTGCGCCCATTGCTGCTCGTGCCCGGACGCCGACATGTCCGCCGGCCCGCGGCGGTAGACGATGCTCACCTGCTCGGCGCCGAGTTTTCTGGACTGCACCGCGGCGTCCACCGCCGTCATGCCGCCGCCGATCACCACCACCTTGCGCCCTGTGGGCACGTCGGCATAGTTGCCGGCCTGGCGCAGTTCGGCAATGAATTCGACCGCGTTGCGCAGACCCGTGGCCGCCGGCTCTGCGATGCCGATGGAATTGACCCCCGCCAGGCCCAGCCCCAGGAACACTGCGTCGTAGTCCCTGACCAGCGCCTCGAGCGTCACATCCTTGCCCAGGCGGATGCCGGTGCACAAGTCGATGCCGCCGATCGACAGCAGCCAGCGGATCTCCTGCTGGGCGAAGTCGTTCACGGTTTTGTAGGTGGCCAGTCCGTATTCATTGAGGCCGCCGGGCTTGGGGTTGGCGTCGAGAAGCACCACCACATGGCCGAGCCGCGCCAGCCCGTGGGCACAGGCCAGACCGGCCGGCCCGGCGCCCACCACGGCCACCGTCCGGCCGGTGCCCCGGGCGCGCGTGAACAGCGGGGCGCCCGGATTCTGGAAATAGCGGTCGGTGGCATAACGCTGCAACATGCCGATCTCCACCGGCTTGTCTTCGTTGGTGTTGCGCACACAGGCCTGTTCGCACAACACCTCGGTCGGGCAGACGCGCGCGCACATGCCGCCGAGCGGGTTCGCGCTCAGGATCGCATGCGCCGAGCCGCGGATGTTGTTGTCGGCGATGCGCTGGATGAAACTGGGAATATCGATACCGGTCGGGCATGCGGTCTGGCACGGCGCCTCGAAGCAGAAGTAGCAGCGGTCGGCTTCGATCCTGGCCTGCGCCAGGTTGAGCGGCGGGTGCGAGTCGCAGAAGTTCTTGTCGTACTGCGCGGCGCTCAGGCGACCGGTCCGGATGTCTGTTGGCGCGGCAGGGACAGGCATGTTCATGGTTGCGCTTTCGTCGGTGGTGCTGGCGTTAAAACTTGCCAGCCGGTGACTGGCGTTAAAACTTACCATTTGGTAAACATTGCCAGGATTTGACCGTTTATGCGGGCCCAAATCAACTAGGGTTTACCCGAAATCCAACACGCACGAAGCGCGCCATGGGCATGCACCAATAGCGACTACCATGCCCAGCTATGCCCAAGAGCAACCGACCCGCCCCGGCACGAGAGCGGCGCAGCGACACCCGCGAGCGGCTCGAGCAGGAGATCCTGGAGGCCGCAAAACGCCTGTTCGCGCAACGCGGTTACGGCGGCGTGTCGCTCGACCATATTGCACGCGAAGTCGGCACCGCCAAGCAGAACCTGCTGTATTACTTCTCGAGCAAGGAGAGCCTGTACCGGCGGGTGTTGCACGGTGTGCTCGATGTGTGGCTCTCGTACATGGCGGCGATCGCCCACAACGCTGACGACCCCGAGATGGCGCTGCGCAAATACATCGCCGGCAAGCTGCGTTTTTCGCGCGAGCATCCGTTCGATTCGAGGGTCTACGCCAACGAGGTCATCGCCGGGGCGCCGCTGTTTGCGCAGGAGATCCGCGACCGGGTGCTGCCGGCACTGCAGGCCGACATCGCGGTGTTCAACCGCTGGGCCGAACTCGGTGTCTGCCGGCCGGTCGATGCAGCGCACCTGATGGTCGTGTTGTGGGCCTCGACCCAGGCCTACGCCGATTTTGCAAGCCAGATCTGCCTGGTGCTCGGCAAATCCGAACTCGAGGCGCCCGACTTCGACGCGGCCGAGGCCTTGCTCGTCGACATGGTGCTGCGCACCGTGCTCACCAAGACCGTGTGACCATGGCCGAAGCCCGAGATGGTGCTGCGCCGAACGCGGGTCGGTGCGCTCCAGTTGCCGACCTATCCCGGGACATCGCCTTCAACCAGCCTGAAACGACAGGCACCTTGTCCGCCAGCCCATTCGGCAGGCAGTTGTCGCCGGTCGCTATCGGCCCGTTGCGGACATTGCGGTCGTTAATCCTCGACCACCAACTACCTCTCGTTGGCGCGCCTCGCGCCAGGCGGCACCCGGCGGTGGCTCATGCTGGGGCGGTCTCCGCTGAACGCGTCGACTGCCCTGCGGTACTCGCCCAGGGGTCGGGCCGCGGAACTCGCTGCGTTCGCTGCGCTCTCTACGCTCA
>JANMYG010000536.1:0-11955 GCA_031381865.1 Betaproteobacteria bacterium
TCGCGCAGGTCTTCAGCAGCGAAGTGACCGGCCGGGCCATCCGCAACGCCGCCTGGGGACTGCTGCTCTTCCCCCTGAACAAGGTGCTGCTCGCATACCTCAATGGTCTGCGCCACATGCGTGCATTTTCCGTGCTGCAGGCCTTGCGCTACCTGACCCTCATGGCGCTGGTATCGGCGGTGGCTGCGTCAGACATGCCGATCGAAAATGCGACCTTCAGCTTCCTGGTCGCCGAAGCCATGACTGCGGCCGCGGCATGCGCGTTTCTGGCCAGCTACGGCCTGCTCCCGCCCCTGGGCTTCAGCAAGAAGTGGGTCCGCGCACATTTCCTGTTCGGCAGCAAGGGGCTGATGGCCGGCATGTTTGCAGAGGTCAATTCGCGCATCGACGTGCTGATGATCGGTTACTTCCTGTCCGACCGTGCAACAGGAATTTACAGTTTCGCCGCGATGCTGGCCGATGGCCTCTACCATGTGCTCGCGATGGTGCGCATCAATTTCAATCCGATGCTCGTGGCGGCAATCCGTGATCGCGAGTGGGCCCAGGCCATGCGACTGCGCGACCAGTCCGGCAGGTATGTTTTGCCCTCGATGCTGGCGCTGTCCGCGGTACTGGTCGCGACGTTCTATGTATTCACGTTCTGGGTCATGCCCGGCAAGGGTCTGCTCGAAGGCCTCCCTGCGCTGCTGATCCTGGTCGCCGGCATCAATGTCGCGGCGGTCTTCGTGCCCTTCGACAATTTGATGATGGTGTCCGGCCACCCCGGTTACCAGGCGGCCCAGCAATTGGCGACCGTGGTCGCCAACGCGGTGGCCGCGGCCCTGTTGTTGCCGGTCCTGGGCATCGAGGGTGCTGCCATCGGCACCGCCCTCAGTTATGTCTGCGGGATTGCAGTGTTGGTGTTCTTCAGCCGCCGTTTGCTGGGCTGGGAACTGCTGAGCAACACTGTGCGGGGAACGAGATGACTTTCCATCCGCCGGGTACGGCATCTGCCGGCAGATAGAACGCGAAGGCGACACCAATGTGCGGGATTTTCGGTATTGCGCTCAGGCCGGGGGGATCGTTGTCCGCGCCCGCGTTCCGCAAGCTGCTAGAGAAGCTGTATGTTCTATCCGAGAGTCGCGGCAAGGAATCCGCGGGCCTGCACCTGTATTTGCCAACGGCCGGACAGGCCTGGACATTGAAGGGCGCACTGTCCGCAACGGAGTTGCTCAAGTCCAGCGGCTTCCAGCAAACGCTGCAAAAGGGGCTGGACCTCGCCTTTGCGAACCCGGGCCAGGGCCCCACCCAGCCGATCATTGCCGTCGCCCATTCGCGCCTGGTGACCAATGGCAGCGCCGAGTTGGCGGAAAACAACCAGCCGGTTCGCTGGGGCCCGGTCACGATGGTCCACAACGGCATTGTCGTGAACGTCGATGAGTTGTGGGCGCAGAATCCGCTTTTGCGCCGGCATGCGGAGGTCGACACCGAAGTGATGGCGGCGATGCTGGCGCAGGCGATGACGCAGAATTTCGACCCCGCTGTCGCCACTGGCCGCGTGTTCGCGGCAATCCAGGGCGCTGCGTCGGTTGCGTGGGTGCATGGGGAAGCCGCCACGCTGACCCTGGCGACCAATACCGGTGACCTGTATTGCGCGATGTTGCCGTCGGGCGCCGGGCTGGTGTTCGCTTCGGAGCAATTCATCCTTGAGCGCGCGGTGGCATTGGCGCAGCGCGACGATGTGCACAGGGCAGCCTGGAGCGACAGCGTGCACGTAGCCGCGGGCACGGGCATCTGCGTGGATCTCGCGGTAGACGGGCCTGTCAAGTCGTTCCGGCTTTCGGATCAAGGCCAAACGGTGCCTGGCGATGCGATCGGCCGGTGCCCCATGGCGCGCCAGACCGATGTGGAGACCGACTACCCGAAACTGTTCACCCCGGCGCGACGGGTGGCGGATGAATCGCTGTTGCGTTACAACGAAAACGCGATGCGCGAAATTCGGCGCTGCACGACCTGTGTGTTGCCCGACACCTTCCCGTTCATCCGTTTCGACGCTGGCGGGGTCTGCAATTATTGCCGCGGCTACCAGCCGAAATACCGGGGCATCGATCCGGCCACGGCGCAAGCGGAGTTCATCCAATCGCTCGAAAAATATCGAAGTGCGAATGGATCACACGATGTGCTGGTGCCGTTCAGCGGTGGCCGCGACAGCTGTTACGGTTTGCACCTCATCAAGCACGAGTTCGGACTCAACCCGATCACATTCACCTACGACTGGGGCATGGTCACCGACCTGGCGCGTCGCAATATCGCCCGCATGTGTGGCCAGCTCGGGGTACAGAACCTCCTGGTGTCGGCAGACATCAGGACCAAGCGTGACAACATCAGGAAAAATGTCTGCGCATGGTTGAAAAAGCCCGACCTGGGGATGGTTCCGCTGTTCATGGCGGGAGACAAGCACTTCTTCAGGATCGTGAACGAGCTCAAGCGCCAGACCGGCATACGACTCGACCTCTGGGCCGCCAACCCGTTGGAGAACACGGACTTCAAATCCGGTTTCTGCGGTGTAGAGCCCGACTTCGACAAGGCCCGCGTGGACTACCTGTCGATCAGCCGAAAGGTCCGGCTCGCCGCCTATTACGGTTCACGCTTTCTGGGGAATACCGGTTACATCAACAGCTCGCTCATTGACACTGCAAAAGCGTTCTTGTCCTATTACGTCGAGCCGCGACGCGATTTCTACTTCATGTTCAGCCATATGGTGTGGGATGAGCGGGAGGTCAACAGAACCCTCGTCGGAACGTATGATTTCGAACTGTCGCCGGATTCCCCCAGCACGTGGCGCATCGGTGACGGCACCGCACCTTTTTACAACTACATCTACATGACGGCGCGCGGTTTCAGCGAATTCGACACCTTTCGCAGCAACCAGATAAGGGAAGGGCAAATCACCCGCCAGGAAGCCCTGGAAGCCGTGCTGGTCGAAAACCGGCCGCGCACCCCCAGTCTGCGTTGGTACCTCGAGACGATCGGGCTGGATTTCAACGACACCATCCGGCGCGTGAACGAGATGGATGCCATGGGCCTGCACAATTGAAGAGCATGCGAGGTGTCAGACCGTTGCCGCGGCTACCTGCACTTGCGTTGCCGGTCGGCTTGTGTGTTGTTTTGCTCGCCGCATGCGAGAAAGCCGAGCCGCTGGCGAACTATCCCGCGAACACCGTGACCAGGATGCAGGCCGGACTGGACATGAGCCATCCGGGTCGTGGACCGACGGACTTCGGGTCGAACACACCGGCAGACGTACCCACTGCATATGCGATGGTGCTGCTGGCCGAGGTCGAACGCGGGCGATTGTCGATCCCCGGCGAAGTACCCGAGCCGGGCCCGGTGGCTGGCACCTGGCTGCTGGAGCATGCGGACGAGAACCGAGACGGCGTGATCGGGTGGGGTTTGCCCATTGCATGGGACGCCTATGGCGACGGTTCGGTCAACCCGGCGGATACCGAATACGCGATCTCCACCGGCATCGTCGTGCACGCCTTGCTTGAATGGCTTGGCGCCTCGGGCAAGGCGCCGCGCGAGCGCATCCTGTCGGCTGTGGGCCAGGCGCTTGCACCCTATCTGGACCGAGCCATGTGGTCGCCCGCCGGCATGCTGCCTTACTCGCTCAGAGCGTCTGACCGCAAGTACGACACTTTCAACTCGGCCGCCTATCTGGCTGGCCAGATGCAGCGTTTCAGCAAGGTCACTGGCGACGCCTCGCTCGCGTCAAAACTGCAGGTGGCCGCCGATTCCACCATGCAAGCATTGCTGGCCAACAGACAGGTCACCCCGGACGGCAATGCCTGGTACTGGAATTACTCGATTCAGGAACTCTCCCCGAATGACCTGGCGCATGCCGGTTTCATCATCGACGGCGTCAACGCCTACATGGCAAGCGGAGGGCAACTGTCGAGCCGCTTCGAGCGCGCCAAAGTAGTGGCCAACCTGCTGCAGTTTCTTGAATCCGGTGGAGCAGTCGTGCGCGCCTGGCCACGTTCCAATGGCGGCACGAACGCGCCAGCCCGACTCGTCGACCTCGGCGTCGCGTTGCATATCACATGCAAAGAGCCGACGCTCGCCATGCTGCGAGGCGCGCTGCTCACCCAAATGCAGGGCCACGTTGGCGGGGATGGCCACTACATGAAATACCCGCGGTCAAGCGGGCTGCCCAATCTCGCAGTTGCCGACTACGAAGCCTACCTGTTCAGGGGATTGGCCTCCTGTGCAGCCGCAGCCATTCCAGCGAAGTAGCCCGCAAATGAAAGCGAAAGCGCGCACGAACAAGAGCAACACGGGTCGCGGCCCGAATGCCTGCATGGGTCGATGCAACCCGTCGGCCGGGCGAATTCACGAGGCCCGCAGTGGTTGAATCATCCGCTGTGGCATGGGCAGGCCTCGTTGCGCTTGTATTTGTGGCGACAGTCGCGGGCCTGGCAGTATCCCGATGGATGCCATGGAGCGACCACTCCCGCCACGCCCGCCTCCCTTTGGCCGGCGGGATCATGCTGGCCCCGTTCCTGACCGGCTTGGCCACTGTGGTGGCTCTGCTTGTCTGGCCACGCGCACAACCGATGCTGCACGTCGCCGTGGTAGCGGTTTTGCTGGTTTCTGTTTGCCTGCTGCACTTGCGCAGGTCGCCGCGACACCCAGTGGGCGCGTCGTCGGTGGCGTCACCTGGCTCGGGCAGCCATTTGCTGCGTCTGCTGTTGGCCGCGTGGTGCATCGCCTTGTTGGTGAACACCATCTTCGTCCCGTTGACCCAGAACGATTCGCTGGAATACGCCACGGTCGGGCGCCTGTTGTACGCGGCCGGAACACTGGATGCCTATCCGGCACTGGATCCGGCGAGCAGCCCTTCGGGTTTCTTTGGTCCGTGGACGCATCCACCCCTTTACGTAGCGCTGGTCTACCTCAGCGCCGCCATCCAGGGCCATGCCAATGAACCGGGGTTGATGCGCCTGATCGCACCCTGGTTCCTGCTGAGCGCCACTGCCGGCGTGGTGGCCCTGGGTTCACTGCGCCGGCGCAACGTCGGCCTCCTCGCGGGGGCCCTGTTCCTGTCCACACCGCTGCTTTTCCTCGGCGCGGACTCGGCGTTGATCGACGCACTGCCGGTCGCTGGCATGGTATTGCTGCTGGTCCTGCTGGCTGGCCTGCAGCGCCATGGTGTGGGTTTCGGAGTCTGGTTGGGGCTGGGGCTGGGGCTGGGGTTGTGGTCCCATTCGCAGGCCATCCTGTTTATTCCACTGCTCGCGGCCGCGCTGCTGCTGGTGCGGGGGCTGCAGCGTTGGCCATTGGCGGGCCGGGATCTGGCAGTTGCACTGCTGGTTGCCCTGGCCGTCGCAGGCTGGCCCTACTGGAAGAACATCACCGTCTTTGGCACACCCATCAGCGACAACCCGGCCGTGTTTGCGCTCCGAGAACTCGACTGGCCAGGTTATTTTCGGTTTGCGCGCGGGCTCGACACCTGGCCGGCGATTGTCCAGTACGGTGTGCTCAAGGGCTGGTTTTCGCTCGAAGCCTATGGCCTGAATTTCTGGCTGATGGCGTTTGGCCTGACCGTGTTCTGGTCCGGAACCGTTCGAGGTCGTTTCCGTGCCGCGCTCAACGCGGGAATCGACCGGCAACCCGCCGACGTTGCGGTCGTCTGGCTCACGGCGGGAATACTCGTGACCTACCTCTCGGGCATCCTGCTGTCGGCCTTGCTGGGCATCGACCTGATGATCCGCAACGACAGGTACCTGCTGATCATCATGCCGGCGGTCGTGATCGGGGCTGCCTACGGCATGGTCGAACTCGGCCAGACCCAGTTGCGCCGCCTGTCGGAACAGCGCGCCTCGAACTGGCACGCGGACCTCGCAATTTCGGCGTTCTGGATAGCGATCACGTTCGCCCTGGTTCAATTTTCCCTCGTTGGCTGGTACTACCGCTGGCGGGATGTGCCCGCCAGGCCATACGACGAACTGTCAGGCGAGCCTGCCGAGGTCGAGTCAGACTTGCCTAGGTTCGACCGCCTTCTGGGCTACTGGTCTTCGCTTAGAACGATGCAGGAAATGGCCGCGGTGGTTCCCAAGGATGCGCTGGTACTGACAATGCGCCCGGCCGACATGTATTACTCCGGTCGAACCATGCTCAGTTACCTGGACCCGCGCCTTTTACCCGTCTACCGCGCGACTTCGGCCACGCAGGCAGTGCAGCAACTGCAGGGCATCGGCGTGCGGTACCTGCACCTGGTCGACTATTCCCTGCCATCGCTTTACAACTCGGTGCTGCAGGAGATATCGGCCCGACCGGACTTGAGCCGCTACGAATACGGGTATGGGATGACCCAGGTCTATTCGTTGCGCGACAGCGGATTGCGGGAAGGACCGGCGGTGGATATCACGCCGGGCAAGGTGCGGTGGACCCGGACTCCGATGGTCCGCATTGGCGGCAAGAAGGTATTTGGTGCGTTCACGCTGCGTCCGCGTGTGGTGAATACGCAGGGAAGTTCTGTTTCGGCCCTTCCCCTGTTCCACCGTGACTACAGCGTGGAACTGGCCACAACGATTGGCGGCAATCCTGCCGGCAGTGCTGAAAGCCGGCCCATTTTCAGCGTGGATCCGAATCTGGAGTATTTGTTGCGCCTGCAGCTCGAAGGGCGTGGTTTTGTCCGGATCTGGCTGCAGCAGTTCGACGCCGACGGCAAGTCAGTCGACAATGAAATGATCGAGCGAAACAGGCCGATTCGCATTGGCGAGCTCGCATTGACGGAACAATACCCGCAACGGGATTTTTCCAGGCGGTTCAAACCGCTGCCTCAGGCCATGTATCTGCGGTTTGCGGTGGAACATGTCGGCCAATCGCACCTGACTGTCAGTCGCGCCACGATCACCGCACTGGTCACACCAACCAAATAGTCAGGGGCCGGCCGACCCGGCTGCATAACCATGCACACAGTTGCTGAGCACGGACTTGATCGCCTGTACATCGCTGTTGTCGACCGCGGAACGCAGCAGGTCGAGTTGTAGCTGCAGGGCCGGCCAAGGCAGGAATTCTTCGTGGGCCATCATGATGCGTGGATGGGCCGTCGGCGACGGGTTGTCGCCGATCAACAACTCCTCATACAACTTTTCGCCCGGTCGCAGCCCGGTAATGGAGATTTCGATGTCACCGTCGGGCGCCGCCGCATCACGCACGCGCAGGCCGGAAAGCTCGACCATGCGTCGCGCCAATTGCATGATCTTGACCGGCTCACCCATGTCCAACACGAACACTTCGCCACCAGCGGCCATGGCCCCAGCGTGCAGCACCAGTTGGGCCGCTTCGGGAATGGTCATGAAATAACGCGTCACTTCGGGATGCGTGACGGTCAGCGGCCCACCGCTGGCAAGCTGGGAACGGAACAGCGGCACCACGCTGCCGCTGGAACCCAGCACGTTGCCAAAACGCACCATGCAAAACCGCGTGCCGCCAGAACCGTTGTGTGCCGCCAGCGCCTGGAGCACCAACTCGGCCATGCGTTTGCTCGCGCCCATCACGTTGGTTGGCCGAACCGCCTTGTCGGTGGAGATCAGCACGAAGTTGGCAACCCGCGCCTCGATGGCGGCCTGCGCGACGTTGAGCGTGCCGAACACGTTGTTGGCGATCCCCTCGGCCGCATTGCACTCGACCAGCGGCACATGTTTGTAGGCTGCGGCATGGTAGACGCACGCCGGGCGGTAGACGGCGAACACTTCCCGCAGCCGCCGCGCATTGGCAGCGCTGCCCAGCAGCGGAACGATTTCGACCGTCGTATGCCTGGCCGCGCACAAGACCTGCAGTTCCTGGTGAATGCTGTACAGGCCATACTCACTGTGGTCGAGCAGCAGCAGTTGCCGCGGTCCCTGCTGGACAATGTGGCGGCACAGTTCGCTGCCTATGCTGCCCCCCGCGCCGGTCACCAATACCACCTGGCCGGCGATATTGCGCGCCAGCACGGCCGGGTCCGGCGCGACGGCATCTCTACCCAGCAGGTCCTCGACGTCGAGTTCCTTGAAGTCCCGCAGCGTGACGCGTCCGCTGGCCAGGTCGGACATGCCGGGCAAAGTCCGGATATGCACTGGCACCGCACGCAGGCTCGCAATGATCTCGTTGCGACGGGCGCGAGACGCGCTGGGCAGCGCCAGCAAGATATCCGTGACACCGCGGCGTTTGACAACCTCTTCGATCTGGCGCGGAAGGAATACGGTGGCGCCGTTGATACTGCGTCCGGCCTTGGAGACGTTGTCGTCTACAAAGCCCACCAGCACAAACTGCCTGGCATTGGCGATCGCCGCCGCAGTTTGTACCCCGGCCTCGCCAGCCCCATAAATGAGCAGCCGTCCCTCCGATGCAAGCCGGTGGCGGCCAACGCCGGCAAGCCAGAAACGCGCCACTACGCGACTGCCGCCAGCGAGCATCAAGAACAGCACAGGTTGCAACGCACCGATGCTGCGTGGCACAGTGGGCCAGTGCCGCCAAAGCAGGATCGCGACCAGCACGACGCCGTATAGCCCTACCGCCCGCGCAATCGCCATCACGGCCGCCAGGTCGGTGTAGCGAAAGATGGCACGGTACAGCCCGAGGGCGGCAAAAACCGGTATCGCCAGAGCAGGCGCAAGCAGGTACACCCGCCACTGCAGGCCAGACGGCCAATGGGGCACATCCAACCTCAAGCTGAACGCCAGCCAAGTAGCGGCCAGCGCCAACACGACGTCGAGCATGATCACAAACAGCTGTTTTCCTAGCCGCGGCCAGGCGATCACGCGTTCATTCATCCGCGGTTTCCTTGTGGCCCGCCACACTCGCCCCCAGCAACCAAAGCAGCGTCATGCCGAGCGCAGCGTCGCGCAATGGCGCATTGACCAGTGCCGTCACGGTGACACCGGCGGCCAGGATAACCGTCATGCCCCCGGCCGTGGACCGCTGCCGCCAACCGGCAAGCAGGAACGCCCCGAGCAGCCAGGCCATGGCCAGCATGCCTGGTATGCCGGTCTCCATGCCGGCCAGCAGAAAGTCGTTGTGCGGATTGTTGATCTCGATGTGATCGGCGCGCTTCTCGGCTGGCAACGTTGCGATCGACTCCAGCGCGACGACGCGCCAGCGCGGCAACCAGCTGCCCAGTCCAGTGCCGAAAACCGGGTGCGCGAGCATGCCCCGCAACGCCTCCTGGTTCATGCGCCAGCGCTCTCCGACGCTGGTCGTGTAGTCCGACACGGCGGCCACGCGCTGGCCTTCGTCCACCATTTCAAAAAAACGGGAATGGGTGGTGGCTGAAAGCTGCAGGGCGGCGAGCGCCATGGCCGCGGCAAGCCCGATCGACAACAACATGGCCCGCCAGGCCCGGTAGTGGCACAACATCGCGACCGCAAGGAGTATCGGCAGCAGCATCTGCGCATTGCGCGACACCGCATGGGCGGCCACAGTCACCGCCAGCGCGAGTGCGGCCGCCCAGGCCACCCAACGATCGATCCACTGCTGGTCGTTGCGCAGGCCGAGGTAGAAAAACAGGCCTGCGGCGATGGCCATCATGATCATGTTGCCGCTGCTGAAGTTCTGGCGCGACTTCAGCAGACTGTTCCAGATGGTCCATGGCGGCAGACCCCAGACGTGGTGCACCGCAACGATCAGCGCCGCGAGGACGGCGCCAACCAGCAGACCGCGAATGGCCATGGCGGCTTCGGTGCGGGTCAACAACAGGCCCATCATGAGCAGCACCAAGACCCGCACGACGTGAAACAGCCGGGTCGGCGAATCCTCGAACCAGGCTCCGAAAACCAGCGCGAGCAGGGTCCACAGCAGAAACGCGGCCATCGGCCACAGCAGTGCGGGCCGCCGCAGCCGTGCCATACGCTGGCGCATGTCGACGGCGAGGCAGCCGGCCACCAGCAGCATGTGGGCGTACGCCACGCCAACCGGGAAGAAAGTGCACACACCCCAACTGAAAGCCAGCCAGAATAAAAGCTTGTTCCCTGCCGCCTGGCGGCCCGCCATCTGCACTGTGCGGCGATCAGCGTTCGATCAGGAACGCTTCTTTTGGCTCGCCCTGCGCCACCAGCGCCACCAGCCAGCGCGGCATCAGGCCACGTCCGCTCCAGGTCTCACCGCCGGGCCCGCGGTATTTGGGCGGCACCTTGGCCTGCGCCTTGCCGCCGGCCGATTTGCCTGGGCGTCTGGACGCCACTTTGGCAGGCGCCTTGCCCCCGCGGGTGGTTGAGCTCTGCAAATCCTTGACCGTAATACCGAAGGCCTGCATCTGGGTGACTATGTCCCGCACCGTCTTGTCAAACTCCTTGGCCTTGATATCGTTGGCCTGCCGTTGTAGTTTCTCGATCTGGGTTTGAATATCAATTAGATTGCTCATTACTACACCCACATATGTGAATATGAAACCTGCGAAAACCATCAGCGCACTTTCGCACCGGATATTCTAGTGGGCTATTTGAAACCATCGATCCAATATGAATCCGATAGATGTAACTCAATACGCCGGAATCTAGAGAAAGGGATTGCCGTCCCTGGATGTCACGATCCGGTCGCCGCCCGGAGGCGGCCGCGGCAGCAGCGGCTCTTTTCTGCTGGCCAGTCGCAGCACATCGGCTGGGGCACCCATATCCCTGAGTAATACCTGCACACCAGCCAGTGCCTTCTCGCGCGACAAAATGGCTACTGCCGTCAAGAAACACAACTTGACGTCGAGCCAAAGCGACTGGTTTTCGATATACAACAAACCCAGCATGCTCTTGCCCGGCCGTATCAGCTGGTTATAGGCAATATCTGGATCCGGCTGGTCCTGCAGAATATCGCCTTCGTCGGAGAAAACGATGGACGATATGTCGGTAATACCCGGTTTGACTTCCAGCAATTTGCGTTCGACCGGCGTGTAGAGGTCGGTTTCGCGCTTGACGTTGGGGCGCGGCCCCACCAGGCTCATGTCGCCCTTGAATACATTCCATAACTGGGTCAATTCGTCGAGCTTGTAGCGGCGGATGAACCGGCCCACCGCCGTAATCCGGTTGTCGTTGGCACTGGTGGAGTCCACGCCGGACTTGTCGGCGTGGATCACCATGGAACGCAACTTGACCATCTTGAAAGGCCGGTCGTGGCGACCCACGCGCGGCGCAATGTAGAAAGGCGAATGGCGGTCCTGCCACCAGACCAGGAACATGGCCGGCAACAATACCGGACTCGCCACCAGCAGCCCGACAGCCGATGCCACCACATCGAAAAGCCTTTTCAACACGCGTCGCTCATCAGTTTTTCGACCTGCGAGACCACCATCGCGGTCGTGGGGTAATAGGCCTTTTCCAGAACCCGGGCGGTGGGCGCGGGGGCGAAGGGCAGCGTCAGGCGCGCCGGCGATCGCTTCAGTGCAGTGGGGGCGACCCGTTCCACCACACTGGCGATCACCTCGCCGGCCATGCCGCACGGGCTCCAGCTGCCGTCGAGCACCAGCAGCCGGCCGGTCTTTTCGACCGACGCCACAATGCACTCGGGCTCGAAGGGGTTGAGTACCCGCAGATCGATGACCTCGGCCGACACGCCACCCAGTCGCAACTGGTCCGCCGCCTCCAACGCCAGCCTGGTCGAGTATCCGCACGCCACCAGCGTGACATCCTTGCCCGCGCGCACGCACAGTGGCCGCTCGGCAGCCAGCGGGCGCTCGACGATGGGCGGCAGTTCGTCCTCGAGGTCGTAGAGCCAGCGGTCGTCGATGAATACCACCGGGTCGGGACAAAGCACCGAGGCAATCAGCAGATCACGGGCATCGGCCACCGTGGCCGGCATGACCACACGCAAGCCGGGCACATGCGCAAACCAGGCGTGCAACGACTGCGAGTGCTGGGCGCCCTGCTCGCCACCCCGGTTGATGATGCTGCGGATCGTCACGGCCGGGCCAGCCTGGCCACCAAACATGTGTGACCACTTGGC
>JANMYG010000505.1:0-3324 GCA_031381865.1 Betaproteobacteria bacterium
CAGGTGGGCCAGCGGGTGTGCCCGATGTTCAACCAGCACTGGATCGCTGGCGACCTGAACCTCGAGCGCATCGCCAGCGGCACACTGGGCGGCCCGATCGACGGCACCATGGCCGAGCTGATGTGCCTGTCGCAACAGGGCGTGGTGGCGGTGCCCGAGCACCTGTCGGACGAGCAGGCCGCCACGCTGCCGTGCGCCGCCCTGACCGCGTGGAGCGCGCTGGTGACCTACGGCGCCCTCGGCCCGGGTTCGCGCGTGCTGGTGCAGGGCACCGGTGGCGTGGCGCTGTTCGCGCTGCAGTTCGCCAAACTGCTGGGCGCGCATGTCACCGTCATCTCGTCGAGCGACGCGAAGATCGCGCGCGCCAAAACCATGGGCGCCGACGCCGCCATCAATTACCTGACGGTGCCCGAGTGGTACAAGGCCACGCGCGAGATCACGCAGGGCAACGGCTACGACCACATCCTCGAACTCGGCGGCGAGAAGACGCTGCAGCAGTCGCTGCGCTGCGTGCGCCCGGGCGGCACGCTGTCGATGATCGGCGTGTTATCGGGTGGCGCGATGACCGCGCCGCTGGGGCTGGTGGTGACGCGCCAGGTGCGGCTGCAGGGCATCACCGTGGGCCACCGCGACGGCATGGAGGCGATGGTGCGCGCCATCGGGCAGCACAGGCTCGAGCCGGTCATCGACCGGGTGTTCAGGTTCGAGGAACTCAAACAAGCCATGGCGCACCTGCAAAGCGGCGCGCATTTCGGCAAGGTCTGCATCCGGCATTAGGGCCGGGCGCGCGCGCCAGGCGCTACGGCAGCGACCGCACCCACGACACGATCGACGCCACCATGGGAGCGGTGGCTTCGGGTGCACGGATGTCGCCGGCCAGCACATGCTGGCCGCGGCTCTGGCTGTAACGCACCACCTCGATCGACTTGCGTTGCGCGCCAATGCGCGCGAAAGCGGCGCGAGTCTCGGCCGGGTCCACGGTCTGGTCCTGTTCGCTGTACAGCACCAGCACCGGCGTGCGGAAGGCCGACAGATCGCTTTCGCGCACGTGTTTCACCAGCGCCATCATCGGGAACAACGCGCGCGTCGGATAACGCGTGGTCCAGGCCAGGGCCTCGCGCGGGTCCTGCGGCGTCCAGCCCCGGCTCTCGCCTTCCAGCGCCAGCGCGATGTTGCGGCCCCAGGGGCCGTTGATCATTTCCGAGCGCTTGTCCCTGGGGCCGAAGTTGGGCGAGATGAAGACATGTGCCGCCACATTGCCACCCCCGGGTGTCAGCGCCAGCCAGCTGGCCAGCGTGGAGCCGGTGGAGCAGCTGATCACCAGCACCCGCTCACCCAGCAGTTGCCCGATGCGCACCGCCTCCACCGTATCGGCCATCCATTGCTGCGGGTCGGCCTCGGCCATGGCGTCGCCCGAACGGCCATGGCCAGCCAGGCGGGTAAAGAAGGCATTCGCGCCGAGCGCCTGGGCCACCTGCTGCGCCACTGGCGCGGTTTCCAGCCGGCTGGCGGAAAAACCGTGGATGTAGACCACCGACCAGGGCGTGCGCTGCCTGGCCGATGTGTGCCAGACGATGCCCTTGGCCAACCCGGGACGGATATCGGTGTAGGCGGCCTCGCTGCTCGCGAGCCAGCTGTCGAGCCCGGTCAGAGCTGGCGGCGGCGCGGCGCGTTGCGCCGGCACATCGGGCCCGAATGCATTGCGCGGGCCGGCCAGGAATACCGCGGACGCAAGCAACAGCGCGGAGGCCAGGCCGAGCACGACCCGGCGCCAGCGGCCACGGGCCGCAATGGCCGTGCGTGTGATCGGCGCGGGTGGCAGCGGTGGCATCGTTTGCTCCGTACCGGTTCAGGCGAGCGCCGCCGGTTCGGCGCCGCCCAGCAGCCTGGCTGGCACACGTACCGGCATCGACAGCAGGATCTGGCCCATGCCCTTGCCCAGCGGGTCGTTGCGCATCGAGGCCATGCCGCCACCGCCCAGCGCCTGCTCGCATACGAAGTTGAAGGCGTGGATGCCCGGCACCTCGTAGCGCGTGACGCGGCCCTGCACCAGGTGCGCGAGGTAGGCCGCCACCGCCGCCTCGGTTAGTTGTGCGCGCAGCAGCGGCAGCAACGCGGGCGTGCGCGCGATGATGCCGATATTGGAGGTGTCGCCCTTGTCGCCGCTGCGGGCCCAGGCCACACGCACCAGCGGCACCTCGATCAGCTCATCCGGGGCAAGCGCCGCACTGGTGGCCGCTGCCGGCGAGGTCGTCGGCGCGCCCGCGCCCGCAGCCGTGCCTGCGCCCGCAGCCGTGCCTGCGCCCGCAGCCGTGCCTGCCTGTCCGGGGGGCTGCGGCACCGGGACCGACACCCCGTCGACCACGAATGCCGGCGCCAGTTGCGACTTGGGCAGCAGGAACGCGTACTGCCGGATCGATGGCGACGCCGCGGCGCGCCCGCCGCCGGCGCCGGTGGTGCCGGGCGACCACGAGGTGCCGGCCGGCGCCACCTCGCGCGCCAGCAGCTCCAGCGCTTCCTTGCGGCCATGGGTGGCGCTCAGGCGCAGGATCGCCTCGCGCGTGTGTTGTGCGAGTGCATGGGGCCCGTAACACGACTCCGCCCCCAGCACTTCGATATGGGTTGCCGTGTATTGCCCCAGGCCCGCCGCCGCGAGCAGCGCCGTGGTGCGCCCGATGATCGCTTCCCCGGTGCGCCGGGCCTTGGCCACCGCGTCGAAGCCCACGATCGTGAGCTGGGCCGAGATCCTGAAGCCCTCCATGTAGGTCGCGCAGACCTTGTAGCTGTCGGTCGGGGCCCGTCCGAGCGCGCCACGCACGGCGACGCGGTGCTCGCCCACCTGCTGCAGCGTGACCTGCGTGAAATCGCACACCACGTCGGGCAGGATGTACCGCGCCGGGTCGCCGATCTCGTACAACATCTGTTCGCCGATCACGGCCGCCGTCACCTTGCCGCCGGTCGCCTCGGGCTTGGTGCACACGAAGCTGCCGTCGGCGCTGCACTCGACCACCGGGTAACCGATGTTGGCCCAGTCGGGCACGCTGTCCCAGTCGGTGTGCAGGCCACCCGTGGCCTGGCAGCCGCATTCGATGATGTGGCCGGCCAGGCTGCCGGCCGCCAGCCGGTCGTAGTCGTCGCTGGCCCAGCCGAACTCGTGCATCAGCACCCCCAGCGTCACGGCCGAGTCCACGCAGCGCCCGGTGACCACCACCTGCGCCCCGGCGTCGAGGGCGGCCTGTATCGGCAGCGCGCCCAGGTAGGCGTTGGCCGTGAGCACCTGTCGCGGCAACGCCGCGCCGCTCTGCATCTCGCGCACCGGCTCGG
>JANMYG010000561.1:0-4577 GCA_031381865.1 Betaproteobacteria bacterium
CGCGTGTGCAGGTCGTCGATGGCGAGGATGGGTTGACTCACGATTGCCCCATGCCTACATGCTGCGCGAGATGCGCGGGTCAAGGCGATCGCGCAATCCGTCGCCCAGCAGGTTGACCGACAGCACCACCAGGGCGAGGCAGATGCCGGGCGCGAAGATGGTCCACGGCGCGACCTGCAAATAGAGGCGGCTGGAGGCGATCATGTTGCCCCAGGTCGGATTCTCCGGTGGCGTGCCCGCGCCCAGGAAACTCAGGCCCGCTTCGGTCAGGATCGCCGACGCGCAAATGAAGGTCGCCTGCACGATCAACGGCGCCACCGTGCTCGGCAGGATGTGCCGGCGCAGCAGCTTGGCCGTGCGGGTCCCATTGGAGCGCGCCGCTTCGACAAAGGGCAGCGCGCGCACCGACAGCACCACCGAGCGCACCAGGCGGGTGACGCGCGGGATCTCGGGAATGGAAATGGCGACGATCACCACGGTGACGCTGGAACCCATCAGGGCCACCAGGGCGATCGCCAGCAGGATCGCCGGGATCGCCATGATGCCGTCCATCAAACGCATCACCACGGCGTCGACGCGTTCGAAATAACCCGCCAGCAACCCGACGACCGACCCCGTGATCACGGCAATCACGGCGACCAGCAGTCCCACCACCAGCGAGACGCGCCCGCCGTACACCATGCGCGCGAAGACGTCGCGCCCCAGGCTGTCGGTGCCGAGCCAGAATTCCGCGGAGGGCCGGCGCAACCGGTTGACCGGCTCGAAGGCGATCGGGTCTTTGGCAATCCAGGGCGCGAACAACGCGGCCAGCGTGATCAAGGTCACCAGCAGGGCACCGACGAATATGGTGGGATGGCGCCGGATGAACTCGGCGGCCTGGGAGATGGCGATGGCGGTCACGCTGCGGGGCGCTGTCGAATCGGCCATCAGGTGTAACGAATCCGCGGGTCAAGCACGCAGTACAGGATGTCGACCACCAGGTTGACCAGCACGTAGATGCCCGCGAAAACGATCATCACGCCCTGGATGATCGGATAGTCGCGTCTCGATATGGCGTCCACCACCAGGCGCCCGACGCCGGGAATGTTGAACACGGTCTCGGTGATGACCACACCGGAGATCAGCAGCGCGACGCCGATGCCGATGACCGTGACGATCGGCACGGCCGCGTTCTTCAATGCGTGGCCCAGCAGCATCGGCAGCGTGGCCACGCCCTTGGCGCGGGCGGTGCGGATGTAGTCTTCGGCCAGCACCTCGAGCATGCTGGCGCGCGTGATGCGGGCGATCAGGGCCACGTAGGCCAGGCCCAGCGCAATCGACGGCAGGATCAAATGGCGCAGCCACTCCCAGAATCCGTCGGCCAGTGGCCGGTAGCCCTGCACAGGCAGCCAGCGCAATTCGAGCGAGAAAACATACACCAGCATGTAGCCGACCACAAACACCGGCACCGAGAAGCCGGTCACGGCCAGGCCCATCACCGCGCGGTCGAGCAGGGAGCCCGCCTTCCAGGCCGCCAGCACGCCCATGGTCACGGCAATGCTGACCGCCACCAGCATCGTGGTTGCCGCCAGCGAAAAGGTCGGGCCGATGCGCTGCTGCACCATCGTCGCGACCGGGATGCTGGTGTACATCGAGACGCCGAGGTCGCCGCGCAATGTCGCCCAACCCCAGCTGGTGAACTGGTCCAGCAGGGGGCGATCCAATCCCAGGTTGGCCCGGATCCTGGCGACGTTGGCTTCGGTGGCGTTGTCGCCGGCGATGATGGCGGCCGGGTCACCGGGGGCGAGGTGCAGCAGCGAGAAGACGAAGATGCCGACCACCAGCATGACCGGGATCACGCCAAGGACGCGGCGGAAAATGTAGGAGAGCATTAACTGACGAGAAGGTGTGAAGATTTCGTAGCGAGGGTGCCGAGCACGGGTCGAGCAACGCAACCGTACACCGGTACGGTGGGCAGCACTGGCCCGAATTCGGTGGCCGCAGTAGAAAGGTTCACATCCTCTCAGCCGATGCGCTCCACGTTCCACCATGGAATGATCTCGGGCACGGCGATCATTCCCTTGATCCTGTCGGCGCGGTAGGCCGCCGGCTGCGTCCACTGGCCGGTCTTGATGTCGTGCACGTACTCCATCATGACGCGGTTCAACCGCGCGGCGATGGCGCGTCGCGTTTCCAGCGTTGGGGCGGCCGACCACTCGGTGCGCAGCCTTTCGACCTCGGCGCTCTCTGGCCAACCGAACCACGATGTCTTGCCATTGGCCGCGTGGGCCGAAAGGGCGATCGGGTTGGCCGTGGCGTTGCCACCGCCCGAGGTGTAGAACACGTTCCAGCCGCCCTTGTCCGGTGGCTCCTGCACCGCGCGGCGCGTCACCACGCCGCTCCATTCACTGGAGGCCAGCTGCACGTTGAAGCCGACCGCCCGCAGGTCACGTGCGATCACCAGCATGGTCTGGTCCATGTAGGTAATGTTGGTGGCATGCAGCAGGATGATCGCCTTGCCATCGTAGCCGGACTCCTTGAGCAATTCGCGCGCCCGTGCCTGGCGCTGCGCCATCGGCGCGTTCATCATCAGCGCCTCGGAACCGTCGGTCACGCCCATCGGCGAATCGCAGGTGAAATGCGAACCGCAGGTCTTGTAGTAGGCCGGGTTGCCGATGGCCGCGCGCTGGATGTCCTCCTGGTTGATCGCCACCTGCGCGGCGCGCCGCGCCGCCAGGTTGTTGAATGGCGGATGCAGATGGTTCAACCGGCAATAACCGACGTTGCCGAACTTGTTCAGTACCTCGATCTTGACCCCCGGCGCGGCGCTCAAGGTGGGCAAAAGCACGATCGGCGGAATTTCGAAGAAGTCCACCTCGCCGGCCATCAGCGCCGAGGCGGCGGTCTGCTCGTCCATGATGTCCCAGATCACGCGATCCAGCAGCACGCGCTTGCCGCCGGCAATGCCGGTAGCAGGCTCGCTGCGCGGCACGTAGTCCGGGTTGCGCTCGTAGACCACCCGGCTGCCGGGCCGGTATTCGGCCTCGATGAACTTGAACGGGCCCGATCCAATGTGTTTGGTGATCTGCGTGTTCGGGTCCGTCGCCGCGATCTCCGCCTTCATCATGAAGCAGACCGGCGTGCTGGTCTTGGCCAGCGCATCGATCAGCAGGCCGTACGGCTCCTTAAGCACAATGCGGAAAGTCTTCTCGTCAACCACCGGCGTGTCGGCGACGCGCGCGAACAGGTGCGTTCCCGCACCGTCCTTCACCTGCCAGCGGCGCAGCGAGGCGACGCAGTCGCGCGCCGTGACGGCGCTGCCGTCGTGCCACTTCAGGCCGGGGCGCAGCTCGAAGGTGTAGGTCTTGCGATCGGCCGAGATGTCGGTCTTGCCGACCATCTGCGGTTGCGGATTGAAGTTGCCGTCGATGCCGAACAGCGTGTCGTACATCATGGCGCCGTGGTAGGCCGCCATGTTCTGCGTGGTCCAGATCGGATCGAGAATGGCCAGGTTGCCGTGCGGCACCATGCGCGCCTGCCGCGGCGGCCGCGCCTGGGAACGGGTCACGAGCGGCACACCCACGCCGGCCAGGGCCGCGGCTGCGGCACCGGCTGTCAAAACGGATCGCCTTGAACTGGTCATGAAAGCTTCTCCTGTGGGTTGGCTAAGGTGGGCGCACAACGTCGTGCCGGCGCACTAGCCATGGGTTGGGGGTCCAAAATTATTTGACCACATCCGCACAGGGTGGGCAAGGTCGCCCGCATGCGTCCGCATGCGTGTAAACCCCCGCCTTGCCGCGTCAGCCCTGCAGGCACGCCAGCAGTTGTTGCGCCACCCGCTGCGCGTCGCCCGGATGCAGGTTGCAGGGGTCGAGGTCGAAGTGCCCGAGGTCGGTCTGGTAGTCGCGCACCATCACCGGCGGGTCGCCCGCCGCCAACGCATCGGCCAGGCTGCGCGCGCTCCACCCGCTGTCGGCCAGCGGCCGCACGCGCAGCCGGCACAGCGGATTACCGGTCGGGTCGGGGACGGTGTTGCATTCGAGTCGCACAAACGGCTGCAGGTAGCGCCGCCACAGGTCCAGCGCCGCGTCCTCGCGCGCCCGCGCGGCCGCGTGGTCTCGCGTCTGCCAGGCCTGCAGGGCGGCCATGACACCGGCGATGCTCTCCTTGCCGACCTTCATGGTGCGTCCGATGCCGCGGTTCTGCAGGCTGGCCGCGCGCACCAGCGCAGCCCTGCCCGCCACGATGCCGCTGGTGGGCCCGCCCAGGAACTTCTGCCCGCTGTAGCACACCAGGTCGGCACCACGCGCAAGGAAGCCCTTGAGGTCGTATTCGGAAGCCGCATCGACGACCACCGGCACACCCTTGGCGTGGCAGATGCGGCACACCTCTTCGAGCGCCAGCATCGCGTGCTGCACCGTCATGTGCGACACCACGAACACCGCGCAGGCGGTCTGGTCGGTGATCGCCTCGTCGAGCTGGTAGGGCTGTGCCTTGCTGATGGTGCCGACGGGAACGATGCGCGCGCCGCTCATGCGGATGGTCTGCTCCAGCGACGCGCCGTAACCCACCATGTGGCCGAGTTGCACCAGCACCTC
>JANMYG010000564.1:0-2515 GCA_031381865.1 Betaproteobacteria bacterium
CCCGGTTCAGCATGCCCATGCAGATGCTTCCGACGTAATTGCGCGGATCAAGCCTTCCGTCGTCATCGTCGGCTCCTTCAAGAGCACCGATAGTCCGCGATTCCGGTTGCGCGGCACCGGATTTGTGGTCGGTGACGGCAATCTGGTCGTGACCAATGCGCATGTATTGCCCGACGCGTCGGAAAACATGGAGGACGCATCGATGGCGGTGCAGGTGCGTGTCGCCGACAGGGAGTTGCAGATGCGCCAGGCGACAGTGCTGGAGGTCGACAAAGTGCATGACCTGGCCTTGTTGCGCTTCGTTGGCGCCCCGGCGCCGCCAGTTGCACTTCGCGACTCGGACGGTGTGCGCGAAGGCCAGTCGGTGGCGTTCATGGGCTTTCCGATCGGTGGCGCTTTGGGCTTCTCGCCCGTCACGCACCGCGGCATGGTCTCGTCGATTACGCCCGCTGTCATGCCCGCTCCCAACGCAAGGCAGCTCAGCGAAAGCACGATCCGCAGTGCACGCGCCGGAAGTTTCGACATCTTCCAGCTTGACGGCACCGCCTATCCCGGAAACAGCGGTGGCCCGCTGTTCGACCCGGACAAAGGGGACGTGTTGGGCGTCGTCAACATGGTCTTCCTCAAAGGCACACGCGAGGGCGCGCTGGCCCAGCCTTCAGGAATCAGCTATGCGATTCCCTCCAAGTTCGTGTTGCAACTCATCGATCGCGCCAAGGGCAAATAGCCCGCGCGACCCAGACCATCGCACCATGGTCCTTGGTAGCTCGTCGCTCGCGGGCCGAGTACGGGTCAAGCAGGGCAACCAGACTCCAGAACGGCTCAGCCGACCCGAGATGCCACCCGCGTAACACATGGGGACGCCCGGCAAGCCGGCCATGATGCGGATCGTCCCGGACCGAAGCGCGCAATACGAAGGTCTTTCGCTTTTCAGTCGGCGAGGAAACGGGTGGCGTGGTCCAGGTCTTCATGCGTCACGCCGGAGGTCAATGCCCCCACGAACTTGCGCCACGCGAGGTCCGGTTCAGCCAGGGTAAAGCCGTAAAAGATATTTCCGCCGTTGTCCTTGCCGCGAATCGCCATCGCCCGCACGGTCGACGTCTCGTGGCTACCCAACTGGATGGTCGCGTCGCCCCATTGCCTGGTCGGAATCTGCGCCTTCGAGTGCGCCAGAAACCCGAAGTTCGACAACTCCACCACGCGCAGCGTCGCCACCTCCGCCTTCCCGTCCACCTGCACCAGGAAGTTTCCAGGGCATTTGAGTGAGTAACGCTGGTGTTGACGCAAATGTTTTCCGTCCGCGGGTCCCTCCTCAATCTTCGGCAGCATTTTCTGGTGCTCTGGCAGGTTGTAAATGGAATGCAGCAGCATTTTTTCCCGCATGCTCAAGTTCTCGAAAACCTTCGTACGCTGGTTGAAGAAATAATCCAGCAAATCGGTCGTCATCACCGGGTCGTTGGTGGTGTAGTACCTGCGGTTCGGGAGCCTCGTGTTGGGAAGCTTTAGCTTGGTGAAATAGGCGTACAGGTTCTTGCGCGGTTTCTTGCCACCATAAGTTTTCTTGTATTTCCGCGGGGCGGTGCGCAGGTCGAGTGACGCACCAACCGCCGGAGCACCGTTGGCGAAATCGTAGTTGGCGACCTCGTTTTCAGTCAGCCGATTGAAGAACAGCAGCGACTCGTACATCTCGATCCGCGTGGGATGCACCGCAATTACCAGGTGGCGTGTGTCGAAAAATGTGGTGCAGTATTCATACATGAATTTCATCAGCGGAAACAGGATCGCACCACCGGTCTTTCTGAAGTCCGGATGAACTGCCAACGCCGATACTTCGGCAATCTTGCCGCCGCGCGCGCGGATTTCCTTCAGGTCAAATATTGCCTGAAGCGGAAAACCAAAGACGCTTTCGCGAATCAGCGAAAGTGTGCCAACCACTTCGCCGTCAAACTTTGCACACAGGGTGGTTGTGGTCGGCAAGGCATGGTAGATCGTTGCGCGCAGGCCCGATGGCGCCGGCTTCATGAACCCGCTGCTGACGTAGGCGTCATGCAGCAACTTGAAGCACTCCTCCAGTTCCTCCTGGGTCTCGGCAATCTTGAGCACCAGGCGTTTGTCAGGCGCCGGATCACAGTCGACGAACGATCGGAAAATCGCGAACCGCACCGCGCGCGGGAACAGCGAGAATGCCTTGCGCAGGCCGTCACGCCACGCCTTTCTCACGTTGGCCGCGAGTGAGTGTTTCAACCGTGTCCTCCCCTTGCGCCCATGGGCATTGGCAAATCTCCGCGTTCAAGCCGTTACGGCAAGAATCGCGTTATCGGCCGTACACATCCTCGAACCGCACGATGTCGTCCTCACCCAGGTACGCACCCGACTGCACCTCGATCATCTCCAGCGGCACCCGGCCGGGGTTTTCAAGCCGGTGCGTGGTGCCCAGCGGGATGAACGTGGATTCGTTCTCCGATACCAGGAAAGTCTGGTCGCCCTTGGTCACTTTGGCCGTACCACTGACGAC
>JANMYG010000575.1:0-15383 GCA_031381865.1 Betaproteobacteria bacterium
CTGACACCTCGATCGTGGTTTTCATATGGGCTCCCATACTTTGAAATACGGGAGTATTGTAGTTTGCAACCATCCCTCCAATGTGCCCCCAGGGAATCCCTTGGCAACAACGCCCTGCGTGAACTTCAGGATGAGCCGCGCTCTGCCCTGGTGTTTCCACCCCCACCACCTGCCCGCCGCCCGCGGCTGGCTTAACCGGCCGGGGCGGCCGGCGGCGCTGGCGCAGCCGCCATCGCGATTTGGGCCAGCAAGGCGTCATTGAAGTGCAGGTAACCCAGGCGCGCCGGCGGCGGCACGATCGGCGGGCCTTCGATCGGCACCGGCTGAATGGCGGGCGGGTTGTCCCGGTTGCCGTGCTGGCGGTCGATCGCGTAGTCCAGCTCCTTGCCGATCCACTCCGAGGCTGCCGCGGCCCGCGACCAGAACAGCAGGAAGACGTCGCAGTTGTCGATCTCGCGGTAGAGCTCGCGTTCCCAGCGCTGGCCCGGGTCCAGGTCCAGGATGTCCTGGAACACCGAGATGCCGGCGATCTTGAAGGCCTGCACCCGGCGCAGCACCTCGGCCCGGTCCTTCGAGGAGTACGAGACAAAGGCCCGCCGGTAACGCACGCCCTGCGACAGGCGCGGCTGCGCCGGCTCGGGAGCGGTGCCGGCGGGGGCCAGCAACACCTGGAAGCGCAGCGTGCCCGCCGGCACGCCGGCAATCGCGAAGCGCACCCGCCCGATGGCGTTGGCCGCCGTGGCTCCGGCCGGCACGCCGACCTCGAACTGCGCCGCGGTCGGCACGCCGCGCCAGACCAGCACCGCATCCGCCTCGTCGACGCTGAGCGTGGGCATCTCCAGACGCAGGTCGATGCGGGTGCCGCGCGGCACATCGAGCGGCAACGAATGGCTGCCCAGCTGCGCGGCGGCCGGATCGCGCTGCTGTGCCTCTGCCTCGACCTCGGCCGAGGCCGCAGGCGGGTACAGGAACAACTGCACCAGGAAGACGCTGTCGCGCGCCACCCGCGGCGGGCAATACACCGCCGCGTCCACCGCCTCGCCTGCCGGCGGCAACGCCGGGCGCCCATCGCCGGCAGCGGTGGCCGGCATCTGGGGCATCTGCAGTGGCGTCTGGGGCGTTTGGGGTGACTGCGGCGGTGACCGTGACCGTGACCGTGGCGGTGGCGGTGGTGGTGGTGGTGGTGGTGGTGGTGGTGGTGGTGGTGGTGGTGGAGGTGGAGGTGGAGGTGGCGGTGACGGCGGTGACGGCGGTGGTGACCGTGTCGAACCAAAGGTCGCGTCCAGCTGCGATACATCGGGCGCCACTGCAGGGGATGGCGTGGCAGGCGTCGGCGCTGCGGCCCCGCCCAAGTCTAGCGCGGACGACACCCAATCGTCCTCATCGGGCAACTCCAGATACAGTGGGGCGGCGCCGACCCGCGGCGGCAGCGCAGCTTCCAGGTGCCGCCAGGTGGCGTCCTCGCGCGCTCCGGCGTCGCGCAGCGGGTCGGGCGGCATCGCACGGGCCCAGCCGGCAATCCGGTCGGATGGCGGGATCAGCGCCACGTCGGGCAGGCGTTCGAGCGCCGATTCGGCGAAGTCGCAACTGCGCTCGACCTCGCCGGCGTTGCTGGTGCGTTCGAACTGCAGCGTGGCGTGCGGCGCCTCCCCGCCAGCCGATGCGCGGGCGATGTCGAGCGCGGCCTTGCGGCCCAGTTGCGCCAGGTCGGCGCGGCTGCCGTCGGGCAGGGACAACCACACCGGTGTGCCAAGGTAGGACTTGTAGTACAGGTCGAGCAGGCCGGACACTGCCGGCCCGCTGCGCAGCGCCAGCGCAAAGTCGAAATGGAACTCGGGTGCATCGAAGTAGCGCCGCCCCGACTCGGGTCCGCCCAACACGCGCTCGCGCAGCGCCGGGTGCGCGCGAGGCGCGGCGATGGTCAGCGGGTTGCCACGCGTCGACAACTGCTGCAGGCGCCCGCTGCCGGACAGCCCGGGCGGCAGCGCGCTGAGCTGGTTGTGGTCGACGAACAGCACCCGCAGCGCGGGCAGCGCCGCCAGTGCGTCGATGGCGCTCAGCTGGTTGCGCGACAGGTCGAGCTGGCGCAGCGCCGACAACTCGCCAACGCCGGGCGGCAAGGCCTCCAGCCGGTTGCCCGCGAGGTCGAGTGATTCAAGCAGCGGCCACTGGCCGCGCAGGTCGGGCAAGGCGCGCAGGCGGTTGCGCGACAGGTCCAGCGCGCGCAGCGCCGGCAGGGCCAACAGCACCGCGGGCAGCGTGTCGAGCGCGTTGTCGCACAGGTCGAGCGTTGCCAGCGCCGTGCAGCCGGCCAGCGCGTCGGGCAGGCCGGTCAGCCGGTTCTCCGACAGGTCCAGCAGCTGCAAGGCGCTCAGCCGGCCGATGCCGGGGTCGAGCTCACGCAGTCGGTTGCCACCCAGGTCGAGTTGCACCAGCCCGGTCAGCTGCCACAACGACGGCGGCAGCACCTGCAGGCGGTTGCCGGCCAGGTTCAGGCGCCGCAGCGCCCAGCCCGCAGGCAACGGCGGCAGGGTCCTCAGGCCCAGGCCGTGCAGATCGAGGCTGTCGCGCCGGTCGCGCCAGGCGCTGGCGATGGCCTCGGCCGCGCGGCTCTGCGGCGTGCCTGGGGTGCCTGGCGTGCCCGGGGTGCCCGGGGTGCCCGGGTTGTCGGTGTTCGTCGTCATGGCGTGTCTCCTGCTCCTGCTCCTGCTCCTGCTCCTGCTCCTGCTCCTGCTCCTGCTCCTGCTCCTGCGGCTGCGGCTGCGGCGACCGCCTCTGTCAAGGCTGCGATCGTCGGGCCGTTGCCGCCCCTGGTGGCCAGCGCCAGCGGTGCGTGGCCGTCGCGCGCGGCGCGCAGCGGGTCGGCCCCCAGCGCCAGCAGCCGCTGCACGCGGCGGGCCTGAAGCCTGGCGCCATGGTCCAGCGCGGTCATCGCCATCGCAATCGCTCTCGCAGCGACCGCACCCATGGCAGGTCGCCTGCCAGCTGCAGCAGCAGCGCGCGCGCCTGCACCACCTCGGCCAGGCTGAGCATCGCCACGGCGAGCAGATTGAAATCGCGCACCGGCGCCGGCGGATCGAGCAGCACAACGCGCCAGTGCGCGAGCGCCAGCGTGGCCAGTGCCGGCCACAGCAGCAGCCAGCCGGTCCACAGGCGGCCGTAAGCGGCGCGGCCATGGCGCGCCAGCCACAGCCCCCGGCTCAGCGCCATCCCCAGCCAGACCAGGGTGGCCGCGACGTACATCGGAAGCGTGCTCCATGCCGCCGGCCAGAACCACTGCGCGGCCCAGATGAAGGCAAAGGCCAGCAGCAGCGAGGCGCCCGGCAGCAGCACCCGCGTGCTCAGGTCCGCCGTCCCGGCCAACGCCTCGGAGTCGCGCATCCATGGCACGCCGACCGCGTACAGGCAGGCCACGGCCAGGCACAAGGCCGACATCACTGCGGCGACCGATTGCGCCAGCAGTGCCAGCGTCAGGTCGCTGGGCGCCGCAACGAGCAGGCCCGCCACCAGCAGCGGGACCAGACCGAAGCCGGCGCGCAGCGCCAGCGTGGCCGCGTCCCATGTGCCCAGGCCGCGCTGGTCGAGCCAGCCGGGGGCGCGGCAGGCGTGGCGCCAGTCGGTCGCGCTACCCAGCAGCCATACGGCGCGGAACAACGCCCACCAGCCGACCATCACCGCGCCCAGCGTCAGCGCACCCAGCAGTGCCGGCGCCAGCTGCGTCGCGTCGGCCAGCGTGCCGGTGGCGCCGATGCGCGACGCGCCCAGCGCCAGCAGCTTGCCGGCCAGTTGCACCGGCTTGACCAGCGCGCCCAGTCCGATGGCCGCCAGCGCGTCGAGCACCGAGGCACCAAAGCCGGGCAGCGCAGCACGCAGCGCGTACAGGCCCAGGAGCACGGCCGCCCAGCTGGCGGCACCGCTGAACCAGAGCACCCACGACTGCCGGTTGTGCAGCAGCAGCGCGCGGTCCAGGCGCGCCGCGTCGAGGTCGCTGAACAGCGCCAGGCGCGAGTGGCGCGCCAGCAGCCGCCACAGGATCGGCAGGCAGCCCATGCGGTTCTCGAAGTAGCTGACATGGTCGTTCAGGTAGGAGCGCTGGTTCTTCAGCTCGTGGCGCGTAATGAACCCGAGCTTGCCCATCAGCGACCCGTCGCCCATCGGCACCACGTCGTGCGTCGCATGCAGGTCGTGCCACTCGGCCGGGCCGAGCGCCGCGCGCAGGTCCAGCCCGTTCATCTGCTCGCCCAGCTCCTCGCGGTAACTGTTGAGCGCGACGATCAGCAATACCACCATGGCCAGGCCCGCCAGCGCCACGAGCGCACCGATACCGGCTATCCAGCGCTGGTCGGGCCCGCCGGCGACGGCGCCGATGAATGTCGCCGCGCCCGCCAGCAGCAGCGGCCCGAGCAGGCTGGCCGCCGCCAGCCCGCCGCGCTTGTCGCGCACGTGGCGCAGGAAGTGCAGCTTCTCCAGGCCCGAGCCGATGCTGATGAACGACACGACCTGGTGCGTCTTGAGCCGCCGCAGCGCCTCGTGCGCGATGGCGCCGCCCTGCGAGTGCGCCACGACGACCAGCTTGTCGGCGCGTTGCGCGAGCCAGTTCAGCGCGCGGTCCACGCGGCGCACCAGCGCGGCGCTCTGGAAGTCCTGCTCCAGCAGCACGAAACTGTCGCCCAGCGTCAGCGTCAGCGCGCGCACGGCGTTGGAGACCGCGCGCCGCCAGGGGCCGAACGGAATCAGCCACAACACCATCGCCACCAGCACCACGACCTGCACCAGCGTGGCCAGCAGCAACGCGATGCCGGCCAGAAGCATCTGGCGCTTGGCACCCGTCTGGGCATCGCGCAGCGGGCCGAGATAGAAGTGCCAGTAGATCAGCAACGGACCGCGCGTGAGCAGCCAGCCCAGCAGGCGCAGCGTGCGCGGCGGCTGCACGCTGTCGCCCCACCAGGCCTCGGTGACGAGCCAGCGCTCGGGCGCGGGCGCGTCGGCCGGTGCGCCAACTGGTGCGCCAACCGGTGCGTCGGCCGGTGCGCCGGCCTGAGCGCTGGCCGGTGCGCCGGCCAACTGCACCTCGACCTGCGCGTAGGCCGGCGATACGGCCTCGGTGCGTGTGGCGCGCATGCGCGCCTGCACCACCTTGACGCTGCCGCGCGCCTGCGCGCCGCCCTGGCCGCGCAGCCACTCGCGCAGCCAGTCGATCAGCGGCTCGCCGAACGACACCAGCGTTTCGCCCTCGGTGTGGTCGCCGATGCCGTGCACCAGCAACACGCCGATATCGGCGCGCGGCGCCGGGTTGCGCGCATCCTGCGACTGGAGGTCGATCACGGCGCGGGCCCTTCGGATCCGGACCGCGCCGGTGTGGCGCCAGGCGCCGGCCGCATCACGCCAGGCACCGCTGCCGCATCGGGCCGGTGCGCGGGCAGGCGGCTCCCGGCAGCGGTGCGGTGGTCACCGGCACGGCGGAATTCCAGATCGGCAGGTGGCGGCTGCATGGGCGGAGGGTACGATGCCGGGGAAGAGACCAGGACCGTCCGAACCGTGACCGCATCGCCCCCTCCCACGCTGGTGATTGTCTACCACTCCAGTACCGGCGGCACCCGGCAACTGGCCGAGGCAGCACAACGCGGAGCCAACAAGGTGCAGGGGCTGCAGGTGCGCCTGCTGCGCGCGCAGGAGGCCGGTCCACAGGACCTGCTGGCCGCGCAGGGCTACCTGTTCGCCACCCCCGAGATGCTGGCCGCCGTGGCCGGCCTGATGAAGGACTTCTTCGACCGCTGCTACTACCCGGTGCTGGAGCGCATCGAGGGACGGCCGTACGCGCTGCTGGTGTGCGCCGGCAGCGATGGCAGCAACGCGGTGCGCCAGGTCGAACGCATCGCCACCGGCTGGCGATTGCGCCGCGTGGCCGAGTCGCGCATCGTGTGCGTCAATGCCCAGACGCCCGACGCGATCCTGGCGCCCAAACAGATCGACAGCGCCGAGCTGCAGGCCTGCGAGGACCTGGGCGAGGCGCTGGGGCAGGGGTTGGTGCTGGGGGTTTTCTAGCGGCGGCTGCGTGCCCCGTTGCGCCGGCAGGATCACGCCAGCCGGCATGTGCGCGCGGGTACCGTGTCCCGACGGGCAGACCTGAAAGCCTGGCTGCTGACCGTCGACCCGGTCCGCGCCCGACTTCAGCTCACACGAGAACAAGAATATCCTGAGCCCCTCATGCGTCGCGTCGGCAAGGATGGTCCGCAACTACCGGTCGGGGCCGCAAGGCTTCAGAGTGCTTTCGCTCGGACCGGAGATCTGCGCGCCGGCCAGCTGGAAGGGCGCCAAGGCGTCTGGGACTGGCACCGGCCTGGACGACCCAAGACCTGGGTAGCGCGCGGTGTGCTGGTGGCCGCCGCGCTGCCGTTGTTGCCGCACGCACATCCGATGCCCGCTGCTGCTTCAATGCACGCAGGTCTCCCGTGTGGGGACAGCGGCTGGCGCAGGCCGCGCAGACCGCCACCATGCAACTACGCACGCCGGTATGAAGCGGACATGCTCGACCTTTCACCTCTGCAGTCTGCGAGCAATGCATTGATGCGCGCCGTTGCCCGTCGCCGCTTGTCTTGCTTGTCCGGGCACCATCAAGGCTTGGTCAGCGCCGGGATCGCGCCACGTGTCTTCCACAGCGACACCAGCACGCCGCCGGCGATCAGGCCAAATGTCACGGTCAACGAAAACGCTGGCGGCAGCTTGCCAACGATGCCGACCAGGAAGATCTTCGTCCCGATGAACACCAGCACCAGCGCCAGCGCGTACTTGAGGTACTTGAAGCGGTCGATCATGGCCGCCAGCGCGAAGTACAGAGCGCGCAGGCCCAGGATCGCGAAGATGTTGCTGGTGTAGACAATGAACGGGTCGGTCGTGATGGCGAAGATCGCCGGCACCGAGTCGACGGCGAACACCAGGTCGATGAACTCCACCAGACACAACGCCAGGAACATTGGCGTCACCCAGCGCACCGGCTTGCCGGTCACCGGGTCAGGACGGTGCACGAAGAATGCATTTCCCTGCAGCTGCGGGGTTACGCGCAAATGCCTCCTCAGGAATGCCAGCACCGGATTGCTGCCGATGTCGGGCATATGGCCGGCAATGACCCACATCTTGATGCCGGTGAAGACCAGGAACGCACCGAACAGGTAGACGATCCAACTGAACTGGCTCACCAATGCGGCCCCGAGGCCGATCATGATGGCGCGCAGCACGACAACGCCCAGGATGCCCCAGAACAACACCCGATGCTGGTACTGGCGGGGAATCGCGAAGTAGCTGAAGATCAGCGCCATGACGAACACGTTGTCCATCGACAGCGACTTTTCGATCAGGAAGCCGGTGAAATAGGCCAACCCGCTGTCGGCGCCCAGGTACCACGTCACCCAGGCGCCAAACAGCAGTGCGATGCTGATGTAGCCGCCCGACAGCAGCAGGCTTTCCCCGACGCCGATTTCGCGGTCGTCCTTGTGCAGAACGCCCAGGTCCAGCGCGAGCAAGGTGATTACCACGCCAATGAAGACGAGCCAGAGCCACGTCGCCTTTCCAAGAAACGGGCTGTGCAGAAGTTCGAACAGGGCTTCCAAGAGGTGGTCCTTTTGGGTTGGTGGGTGTGGCCGGGATTTCAGGGAAGACTCAGATCAGCCAAAGGGCGGCGCCCGCCAGCGTGGCGAGCGTGCCGGCGCCGCCCAGCAGCGCGGCATCGCGCCGGTTATCGCTGTTGTATTCGCGCCATGCGCCGAGCAACAGCGTCGCGCCAATGAAGGCAATCAGCGCAGCGACGTTAACCATGGTGCGACACCATCGGTGGCCGATCGGTCCGCAGCATCTCGTGCTGCATGCCCCAGTGCTCCACCGCGGCAGCGACCACGATCGACTCGCCTTCGGCGACATGCCGGTCCGCCTCGACCACCGCGATGCAAAGGCGCAGCACCTTGAGCCGCAGCCCGGGGTCGTCGACGTCGGCCATCAACTGTGCCAGCGTTCGCGGGTCGACCCGGCACGCGTCAGCCCAGGTCAGGCGCATGGTGCACATCAGATCGTCGCAGATGGCATAGGTGATCGCGTGCAATTCAGCCCGCCCCAGGCCGAGTTGCTCGCCGGCGCCCAGGTCGTCGAGTGCGTCGAACTCGGCTTTTGCCAGGTCGCCGTCAGCCAGCATGGCCAGCGCAACGATGCGGGCCGCCGCCTGCGGGCTGTTAAGTGGATAAGAACGCATGACTTCCCTTGTTGGTGCGTGGGTGGGTCTGGTCAGTCGAAGATTTCAGCCAGCCAGGACTTTCTGCGTTTGGGATCGTGCCCGGCCTGGGCCGGATAGTCCGAATCCACGAAGTCGGGCCTCGACGGTCTGGAAGCAGTACTGGCTGGTTCCTTCTGCGGCACGGTAGTCGCGGCCCGTTCAATCAACTTGTCGAGTTCGCCGCGGTCGAGCCAAACGCCACGGCATTGCGGGCAATAGTCGATCTCGACGCCTTGACGCTCACTCATCACCAGTGCGATTTCTGGGCAGCTTGGGCATTTCATGATGATCTCCGTGTGAAGTAGAGGTCGCTCCGGCGGCTGCCAGCGCCCGGGCTCAGGGTTTGGCCAGTGTTTTGCATCGTGGACAAGTCCCTGATCAGGCGGTGATGCCGGTCGTGCGGGGAAGCGACCGTTGCTGTCTGCGGCTGCGCTTCCAGGTGCGCACCAGCGCGTGGGCGGCACGCGCCAGCGCACTGTCGAGCGCGCCGCGCCAGTCGCGGGCCATCGCGGTGATCACCACATGGCCGCTGTTGCTGGTCCTGATCTCCACCTGGCAACGCTTGTCCACGCCACCGCGCGGTCCGTTGACATCGCTCAGGTGCACCGTCGCGCGCGGTACCAGCCAGCCAAGGCGGCGCATGACGAACCGCAGGCGGCTGACCGCCACTTCGCGCAACGCGGCGCCCTCGGGGTCGTTGGACTCGAACACTACGTGCATGGCAGGTCTCCATTGGTTGAACATGGCGCGAGAATAAAGCGGGATGCCTCTTTGAAAAAGAAGACAATGACGAATCCTTTGTTCGTAAAAACCTGACCATGAGCCTGAACTTCAGCTACCGGCATCTGTACTACTTCTGGGTGGTGGCGAACGAGGGCGGCATCGCCCGGGGCGCTGCGCGGCTGGGCATGGCGGTGCAGACTGTCAGCGCGCAAGTGCGCGAACTCGAGCGCGCGCTGGGGTACGCCCTGCTGAAGCCGGCCGGTCGCGGGCTGGTATTGACCGAAGCCGGCGTGGCGGCGATGCGCCAGGCCGATCAGATCTTTCAGCTTGGCGAGCAACTGCCGATCGCGGTGCGGGATGCGGGCAATTCGCCCGGGGTGCGCCTGGCAGTCGGGATATCGGACGGATTGCCAAAGCTGGCGGTGCGTCGACTGTTGCAACCCGTGCTCCAGGAGCCGAACCTGCGCCTGCTGTGCCACGAAGACGAGTTCGGAGATCTGATCGCCGACCTGGCGCTGCACCGGCTCGATGTGGTGCTTGCGGACCGTCCCGCGCCACCGAATCCGAATCTCAAGGTCTACAGCCATCCCCTTGGTTCGTCGGCGCTCGCGTGGTATGCACCGGTGCCTTTGCACGCGGCGGCTCGACGCGGCTTTCCGCAGTCCCTCGCCAACATCCCGGTGCTGCTGCCGACCAAGCATGCGGCAGTGCGCGCACGCCTCGATCAATGGTTTGAGCGCCAGGGCATAAAGCCACGCGTCGTCGGTGAGTTCGAGGACAGTGCGTTGATGGCGACCTTCGGCGCGAGTGGCATGGGCGCGTTTCCGATGGCCGAATTGATCGACGACAAGCTGACGTCCCGTTACGACGTCAAGCGCCTTGGGCCATGCGGTGGCGTCGAGGAACATTTCTATGCCATGGGCACGGAAAGGAAGGTGCTGCATCCATTGGTGCAGCGCCTGTTGCCGGCAAAGTAGTGACCGGAGCGTCTGAAATCTCGCTGCGCGTGACGCAGGAGGCATCGGGCATCCCGCTCGCGCTCGGGGTGGATCGGGACTACCGACTGGCGTTGTGTCCCTGCTGGCATGGCGCGAAGACGGAAACGGAAACGGCGACGCCGTCTTGGTCCGCTGGGTGGCCTGCCAGGAACCCGGAATCCACCTGACCCGGTCGCTCCTCGAAGCAGGGAAGCGGCCGCGACACCGCTCCACACACTGGGCACGCGGCCAATGGATAACAGCAGCAAGCCTGCAAATGCAGGTCTGCGCGACCGTGGCCCACGGTTCGCTGACTACCTGGGAATGATCACCGTGTCGATCACATGGATCACGCCGTTGTCCGCCACGATGTCGGTCGCGGTGACTTTCGCGTTGTCCACCATCACGCCGCCCATGGTCGCTACCACGATCTCACCGCCCTGCACGGTCTTCACTTTGCCGGCCTTGACATCCGCGGCCATGACCTTGCCCGGAACCACGTGGTAAGTCAGCACGGCCGCGAGTTTGGCCTTGTCCTTGAGAAGGGCATCCAGATCAGCCTTTGGAATCTTCGCAAACGCGGCGTCCGTGGGCGCAAACACGGTGAACGGGCCCTTGCCCTTGAGCGTGTCGATCAGGCCGGCAGCGGTCAGGGCTGTGGCCAGCGTCTTGAAGTTGCCTGCGGCAACTGCCGTATCAACGATGTCCTTGGCCTGGACAGAGAATGCCACGCCGAGGGCCAGAACGGAAGCGATGAGGGTCTTTTTCATGAGGTACTCCGGAATTGAAACTGTGCATTTGGTGCACCAAAAATGTGGCGCAAACGGAATATATAGACCATTCAGTCTCCTCAAGAACTATATGGTAATTTTTTGCACCTATCTGTATTCATGGGCGGGCTCCGTGTCCCTCAAGCTCGGTACTTCGCCTTCGCCCGCCCTGCGCGGCCTCCTTCAGCGCCTTGGTGATGATGCCGGTGCTGACGGTGGCGAAATGACGGGCACCCCGGGCGGCGTAACGCACTTCGTCCTGTGGCGTGAGCGCCAGAATGCCGGGGCACTTGCCGGCGGCAGCCACGGCCATGCATGAGGGTGTGTTCGAAGGCCACCTGCACAGATTGCGCGTTCCAGCGGTTCTCGCAACCCATGGCGTGCGCCATGTCGTTGGGGCCGATGAAGACCGTGTCCAAACGATCGACGGCTGCAATCGCGGCTGCGTTGGCCACGCCTTCTGGGGTTTCGATCATCGCCACCAACACGATGCCTTCATTGCTGGCCCTGGTATGCGCCGGCCCGTCTAAGGCGCCATACGCTGCGGCGCGGGTGGAAAACGCGTTGCCGCACTGGCCGCCGAGGCCGGTTGTCCCGGACGGCAATGGGTACTTGACGCGTTGCACCACCGCCTGGGCATGGTCAGCGGTGTTGACCATCGGGATCTGCAGGCCTGCCGCGCCGATGTCCCGCGTGCGCCCGATGTCGTGCTCCAGGCAGCGCACCGTCGCGGGCGGGTCGCCGGCACGCGCAGCGCGCAGCACCTGAAGCGACAGCCGCTGGCGCAGGCCGCGAAGCCCGCCGCCATGCAGCTACGCGCGCTGGTATAAGGCGGACATGCTCGACCTTTCACCACTGCAGTCCGCGATCAGTGCACTGGTGCGCGCCTTGTCCGTGACCGGAGACGCTCGACGCTGGCAACAGTTCGATGCCGAGACCCAGGAAGCGCTGAAGGCCGGTGTCATACAGACCTTCAAGGTCGCTTATGAACAGAGCTGGAAGATGATGCGCCGCTGGCTGTCGGCAAACCCGGCGGCCGGTGACGTCGACGGCGTACCGATGAGGCAGCTGTATCGTGTGGCCGCCAAGGTGGGGCTTATTGAGGGTGTCGATCCCTGGATGGACTTTCATGCAGCCCGCAATCAGACCTCCCACACCTACTACCGGGCGATCGCGCAGACAGTGTTCGACCTGGCGCCGGTGTTTGCCGGGCAGGCCCAGGCCATGCTTGCGCAACTGGAGAAGCGCAATGATTGACCTGAGCGCAGATCAGCTGGAAAGGGTGCGCCACATCGTCCGGCAACACGTGCACGGCGGCGCGGTGTATGCGTTCGGGTCGCGTGTCAGCGGCCGCGCGAAGAAGTTCTCGGACCTCGACCTCATGATCAAGGCCACCGGCGCCCTGCCATGGCGAACGCTGGCCGACTTGCGCGAGTCGTTCGAAGCGTCCGATCTGCCAATCACAGTGGACGTGGTCGACTGGGATGCCTGCACCGAGCAATTCCGCAGTCTGGTGGGCGCGCAGCTTGTGCGTATCGACTGATGCGCCGTGGCAGGCTTGGCCTTGAGCACCGCCGTCAGGGATCTTCTGCAGGCTGATGGGATCGTTACCCCCGGCGCGGTCCGGACGCCACCAGTCCGAGGCAGGGTCAACGCGTGCCGCTCACCTCCACCTCGACGCGGCGATCCGGTTGCAGGCAGGCGATCAATGCCGGGCTGGGCTTGTTGCCTTTGCATTCGTCCGGTTTGGTCACCGGGGAGGACTCGCCCTTGCCGGAGGCGACAATCTTCGCGGCGTCCACCCGGCCGGTGTTAACCAGGTACGACTTTACCGACTCGGCACGTTGCGACGACAGTTTCTGGTTGTAGGCCTCGGAGCCGAGCCGATCGGTGTGGCCCGTGACGGCAATCATGCTGAAGTTTGTGCCCTGGAGTTCCTTGGTGAAGTTATCGAGCGCGGTCTTGCCCTCGGGCCTGACGTCGGATCGGTCGAAGGCGAACAGCGAATCAGCCGAAAAGTTGACGCGTCGAACCGCCGCCGCCACCACCACTGGCGCAATCACCACCGGCGCCGCCGCGACCGGTGCTGGCGCGACGATCGGCGGCGCGGGCGCGGGCGCCGGTGCCGGTGCCGGTGCTTGCGCCACGTAGGCCGGGGCGGACATCACGCGCGCGGCGGGAGTCGGGGTACGACCGAACGGAAACACCAGGCTCACGGAGGCGACATTGACGCCCCCGTGGTTGCCCACCGCGTCGTTGATGCGGTAACGCTCGACTTCGCCGCGTACCAGCATCGCGGAACTGAGCTCGTATTGCAGGCCAAGGCCAACCTTGTAGTTGGTTTCGCGCTTGGACGGGTCGGGGTTGAGCACGCCCACGGCGCCGGTGCCACGGAAGGTGTCGCGCGCACTGGCGTACTGCGCACCCACGCGCCCGATCGCGGACCAGCGCTCGGTGATCGGCAGCGTGCCGACCAGGTCGAGGTTCAGTCCCTGCAGGCGGATGCGGCCGTCCAGTGTTCCGGCTGGCACCGTGGTGGAGGTGAAGCCGAACTTGCCGAGACTGAAATACCCGCCTTCAACGGCGAAGTTCCGGTTGAACTGGTAACCGCCGAACAACCTGACCCCCGCGTCGCGCTCGTCCTTGTCCATGGAGGTGGTAGCCAGGCCGGCGCCAAGCAGGCTCGCGCTTATGCGCGGTTCGTCGATCTTGGCGCGTGACTGGCCGAACGACAGTCCGCCATAGTAGTAGCCACTCTCCTGGGCGTAACTCGAGGCCGCCACCAGGGAGCCGAGGCCGGCGAGACCCAGGAGGCGCAATGCGTGGGCTGGTTTCATCTGGTTCCTTTTATTGGTGGCGAGAGGCGGGCAAGTTGGTCAGGTTGTATTGGCTCAGGGCGCGACGATGGTGGTGTTGACCATGGTCACGGAGGCCGTCAAGCCGATGGCGCGACCGGTCAAGGTGGTCTGTATCGTCTGGCCGGCGGTCGAGATCGTCACACCGGCGGGGGCGATGATGGTGCCCACCATGGCGCTGCCGTCCTCGATGCGGGCCGCGCTGCCGACCTGCCAGTACACGTTGCGCGCCAGCGCGCCATTGACCAGCAACACGCGGCGCGGTGTCGCGCTCAGGCCGACGGTGAGCGACGCGGGAATCTGGAACACCCAGGTCGCACCCGCGGCGCCTTGCGCGTCAAGGGTCAGGTCACCGGTCGTGATGGCGAAGCTGCCTCCCGCGGCGGTGTAGGTGCCGGGTGCCAACACCAGACCACCAAGCTGCCCAGCTCCCGGGTCGCTGCCCGGTGGTTTCGCCTTGAGGTCGTTCCAGGCCGAAAGCGCGTCGGCGCTCGCCTGGTCGGCGATGGCTTTTGACAAGAGTGTTCCCGGCGCTGGTGGGGCGCAGGAGATCGTGCCGGAGACCGCGCCGATGTTGAGCGGCGTCTCCGTGAAGACGTTGAGCGCGTCGTGCTGGCCGGTGATCAGCGTGCAGGCCGCGGTGGTTCCGAGGTCGCCACCGACGACCGTGTTGATGCCCTGGTTGGTGACGCCCGCGCCGCCGCCGAAGGCGCCGAAGGTGGCGATGGTGCCGAGATCCACCGCGCCTAAAGCGCCTGCACAGGCAGCGGCTCCGGTCGTGAAGCTCCAGACCCGATCCGCCGCCAGCGCGTTGCCGGCGGCATCACGCACACCGGCGGCGCCGGACTTGATCGTGGCGACGAAGGTCTTGCCAGCGTCGAAACCGGCCGCGTTGGTGGGGGCAAAACTGGCAATCTGGCCACCGAGGTCATAACCCACCGTTCCCGCGACCGCGAGACCGCCGTCGGTGACGGCGAACGTCGCCGCATTGATCGTGATCGGGTCCATCGGCTCGCTGAAGACGGCGCTGGCGATCTTTGTCCGACACACGCCGACGCTGCCATCGGTCGGGCTGACCGTCGTGACCGTGGGGGCGATGGCGTCCGGGCCTGCCCCGGTCATGAAACTCCACGCGAAATTGGCAGCCAGTGCAAAACCTTGGGTGTCTTGGGCCGCGGTCGTGACGGTGGCTACGCACAAAGTCCCCGCTGGAAGTGGTGCCGAAGGCGTCAAGGTCGCAACCCGGGTCGCGGCGTCATAAGTGACGGTCGCGGTCACCGGAGTTCCAGCCGGGCAGGCCAGGGTGAAACTGGCAGCCGTCAGGGTCGCGCCCGCCATCGGCCTGCTGAAGGTGGCGAACACGCGGCTGTTGGTGGCCACGCCCGTGACCACGGGCGAGCGCGCGGCGGGTGAGGTGACAGACACCAGCGGCGCGATGCCGGCCCCGGGGTTACCCAGGATGGGATCGATACCGCCACCGCCGCATCCCGCGACGAACGCGACCAAGAGCACCGGGATCAACCCGAATGCGGATCTGAAAAGGCCCTGGAACTGTGTCATGTTGTCTTCCCAAAAGACTGGTCGCGTCATGCGATGTAGTCGAAGCCACGATTCTTGCCGCGCGCCCACTGGCCCTCTGTGCGACAGACCACTTAAGCTGAAGTTCCTCCCTCAAAAAGCCGAGTTTCTCCTCTCAAATAGCCGCAAATGAGGTTCCGCGTTCTGTCTACGGTTTGATTTGATTGATCAGTTCGATGGCGCGTTTTTGCCCCACTGTTGGTGTGGTGGTGATCTGGAA